>CAZRWC010000044.1:0-8859 GCA_964603705.1 uncultured Acholeplasmataceae bacterium | reverse complement strand
TAAAGGCGGTACAATTATTCACGGAAGAGGTACTGTCCCTGAGGAATCAAAAAAATTTTTTGGGATTACAATTCAACCGGAAAAAGCTGTGTTAATGATTTTAGCAAATAATGAAGATCAAGTTTTAATTATGAATTCAATCAATGAAAAAGCTGGAATCGGATCAAAAGCCCATGCTGTTTCTTTTAGTTTGGAAGTTTCAAGGCATCTAGGCTTTAAAGTATAAAAAAAATGGCTAAATCTTAGCCATTAAATTGTAAATAAAACATATATAGGATAATGATCTGATAAGTAGATATCATTGATTAAATCATCCCATATTCCGGTTTGTAATACTTTAATTTTGGAATTTCCAAAGATGTAATCTATTTTCGCTGGATTTTTTAGTTTTCCAAAATTATGAAAAGTACCCGCAATGTTTTTTGATAAGTCATTTAATTTGTTGCTTATGATTTTAATTTCAATCGCATCTTTTAGAGCATTTAAATCTCCCATCATTATTAAAGGTAATTTATCACCTTTGTTAAATTCGTTAATCTTTTTAAGCATCAACTGACTAGCTTTAAATCTAGAATCTTTTCCTTCATGATCGTAGTGAGTATTAAAAACTGCTATAACTTTGTTGTTTTTAAGCCTAAATTTTGCATAGGTAGTAATGCGTGGTAATCTTGATTGGTCTTTTTTAAATCTTGAGCCGGGTTTTAAAGGTTGGCGTGATAGCCAAAAAGTTTTGGTTTGTAGTAAAAAAAACTCGCTTCTTAAATAAAAAATTCTTACGCTTTCGCCACTTAAATCTTTATTTCTACCATGACCAACGACATCATAATCAACAAATAGGGGACTTAATTTTTTCAGCATTTCATCAGTTAGCTCCTGAAAAGCGATTAAATCAGGTTTTTCTTTTTTAATTTTATCAAGTATATAAGGGACCCTTTTATCAAAAGCTTGTTTTCCATCAAACATAGTATTAACCCTTATATTAAAACTGACAAATAAATAACTCATCTAAACTCCTTTTATTACCTTAATAATCTTATTATAACTCATATAAGGTTAAATATATGAAAAACAGGGTATAAAAAGTAATTTAATTAATCTTATAAACCTTAAATTTATGTTAAAATAGTAATAGTCTAAATAATTAATAATTAGTTCGGAGGTAATTATATGTCTTGGAAAGAAAAAATAGTTTCAATCACGCCTTTTTTATCTGTAATTGCGTTTTTATTACTGGGATTTTTAAAAGATGCCTGGCATCCTGGTTGGGTTGTGTTTTTAAGTATCCCACTTTCGGCTTTTATTTTTGGTGAGAAAAGCCTATATTATGGTTTTGCCTTAATCTTAGGGGTAACCTATTTATTAATTGGGTTGTTGGCTGATGGATGGCATCCTTGGTGGATTATTTTTTTACTTTATCCAGTTTTTACGATTTTAGTTAAGCCTAATAAGACAACAAATTTTTGGTCTTTTTTCCAAAACAAAGAAAGAAAAGTTAATAATAAAGTGGAAGATGCTGACTTTGAGGAAAAAGAGTAAATGTTTAGAAAAGGCTTTAAAAAAGATAGCAAAGTTAGAAAAAGCTTAAAAGCAGTTGGGATTTTAATTATTATTTTAGGAGTTAGTGGAATTGCAATATTTTTAGGATTGTTTTTTGGTAGCGAATTTCCGGAAAAAGTTCACTTTTTACCTTTTCTTTGCCTACCTTTAATCTTTATTGGAGCGATTTTTACTTCTTTAGGAAGTTTGATAGATCCAGATGATAATAATAGTGAAAATTTGAAAGAGTCTTAGACTCTTTTTTTTAACATTTTTCTTGACATCTAAACATATACGTTTATAATAAATATGGTTGTTTAATAAAATCAAACTTTTTGTTTACTTTTATTAAACTTTTGAAAATAATATCATTAATATGTTTGATATAAATAAACATAAGAAGGGAGTTATTATGCAAGCTTTAATTAAATTAATAGATGTAACTAAAGAATTCAATGGACAAGTAGTTTTAAGAGGTATAAATTTAGAGATTAAACAAAACGAATTTGTTACTTTATTGGGACCATCTGGATGTGGTAAAACTACTACATTAAGAATAATTGGCGGATTTGTAGCTCCTAGTAGCGGAGAGGTTTTATTTGAAGGTGAATCAATCTTAAATGTTCCAGCCTATAAAAGACCTAGTAATACAGTTTTTCAAAGATATGCTTTATTTCCACATTTAGATGTTTTTGAAAACGTTGCTTTTGGATTAAGAGTGCGTTCTGATGAAGCAATCATTCAAAGATCGGTGGCAAAAATTAAAAAAGACTATGAAGTTATTATCAAAGAAGAAAAGGATTTAAAAAGAAAAAAAGAATTAAAAAGGGAACAAGCCAAAAAAGTTCAATTAACAAAAGACCCTAATTTTGATTTAAAATATAAAATTAGTGAAATAGAATTTAAAATAAGTAAATTAAATAAAAAAAGTGAAACTTATAAAGAAGATAAATATGAATATCAAAACCAAATTAAAGAATTAAAGTCAAAGTTTGAAACTAAAAAAGCAAAAGAAAAAAAATTACAAGAAAAAGTTAGTAAGTATTTAAACTTAGTTGGTCTTTCAGGTTATGAAAGAAGAGATGTTAGTAAGTTATCGGGAGGGCAACAACAAAGAGTAGCGATCGCAAGAGCTTTAATCAATGAGCCACAAGTTTTGTTACTAGATGAACCATTGGCAGCCTTAGACTTAAAATTACGTCAAGAAATGCAATATGAATTAAAAGAAATTCAAAGAAATGCCGGTATTACTTTTATTTATGTTACCCATGATCAAGAAGAAGCTTTAACTATGTCTGATAAGATTGTGGTAATGAATGATGGTGAAATCCAACAAATAGGTACACCTGAAGATATTTATAACGAGCCCGAAAATAAATTTGTAGCTACTTTTATTGGTGAATCAAATATTATACCTGCTGTCATGCTTGATGATTATTTAGTTGAATTTGATGGTGTGAAACACGAAAGTGTCGATAATGGATTTTCTAGAAATGAAGATGTTGATGTTGTGATAAGACCAGAAGATATTTCGATATTAAAACCTAACTTAGGTAAATTTAATGGCATAATAGATTCGATCGTTTTTAAGGGCGTACATTATGAAATTGATGTAAAAACTAAAGATAGAATCTATACCATTCACACTACTGAATACCATCCAGTTGGAGAGGAAGTTTCAATTAATTTTGGACCAGATGATATTCATGTTATGGAGATTTGGTAATGAACAAAAAGAAAAATATTAAAAAAGGTGGAGCATCATTAACAAAGGTTTTGTCTACCCCATATTTTTTAGTTTTAATCTTGTTGATTATAATTCCGATTTTTATTATGGTTTTATATTCTTTTCAATCTGATGATATAAGTGGTGTTTTTAAAATTAGCTTTACTCTAAATCATTACTTTTCTTTTTTTAAGGAAAAAAACTTTATTAAAGTGATGGGTAAATCAATTTACTTAGCTTTAATTTCAACCTTAATTACCTTAATTATCGGTTATCCGGTAGCTTATTTGATTTCAACTAAAAAAGCCCGTACCCAAGCTATTTTAATGACTTTAGTAACTTCACCTTTATGGATTAATATGTTACTTAGAACTTTAGCCTTAAAACAAGTCATAGATATGTTATTTAAAGGGCTAATTGGGACAAATATCGCTGTTATAGCCGGAATGGTTTATATGTTTTTACCGTTTATGATTATTCCTATTTATACCGTTTTACAAAAAATTGATCCAGCTTTAATTGAAGCGGCTGAAGATTTAGGAGCCAGTAAAGGCCAAATCGTTAGAAAAGTCATCATTCCATTATCTTTTTCTGGCGTTATTTCTGGTATTATGATGGTTTTTTTACCGGCCGCAACTACTTTAGTTGTACCTAAATATTTAGGGAATGGTATGTATTTAATTGGCAATTTAATTGAAGATATTATTTTAAAACAAGGTAGATTTGGTTATGGTAGCGCCATTGCAATTATTTTATCATTAATTATGATGGGATTAGTTTTCTTAGTTAGAAAATCTAATAATCAGCGGGGAGGGGTTAAAAATGAGCAAAAAGTTTAATCATCACGATCTATTTAAAAATATTATCTTAGCAATTTTCTTTTTGATTATGTTTAGTCCGATTATCTCGCTAGTTTTCTTTAGTTTTAATTCCGGCTCATCTTTGACAAGATTTCAAGGTTTTAGTTTAAGATGGTATAAAGAAATGTTTCAAAATCAACAGATGATGGATTCGTTAGTGGTGACATTGGTAATTGCCTTAATATCAACCTTTGTATCGGTTATTATCGGAACTTTAGGGGCTTTAGCGTTAGATAAGTTTCGTAATCGAGCAAAAAATTTAGTTTTAGCAGCTAATAATATACCGATAGTTAATCCAGAAATTATAACTGCAATCGCGATGTTTGTTTTATATGGGACATTTTTGATTCCCTTTGGTTATATAACATTAATTTTGGCACACATAGCTTTTTCAACACCTTATGTTATAATTACAGTATATCCAAAAATATCATCGCTAGATCCTAATATAGCAGATGCAGCACTTGATTTAGGGGCTACCCCTTTTCAAACCATTTATAAAGTTATCTTGCCACAAATTAGAGTTTCAGTTGTGGCAGCAGCGGCAATCGCTTTTACAATGTCTTTTGATGATTTTGTAATTTCATATTTTAGTGCAGGTTCATCAGGCGTTCAAAATATCTCTATTTACTTATATACTTTAAAGCGTGGTGTTAATCCTCAAATTGATGCCTTATCAACCTTTATCGTAATAATTGTTTTAATGAAAATATTTTATGATTATTTTATTGGTTTTAGAAGAAAAAACAATGGAAAGGAATATGAATAATGAAAAAAATAATAATTGTATTTGCTTTATTTTTAAGCATCTTAACCTTATCAGCTTGTGAGAAAAAACCAACTCTACACATTTATAACTGGGGTAATTATTTGCCACAAAAAGTAGTTAAAAAGTTTGAAAAAGAATTTGGAGTTAAAGTTAAACAAACGCCAACTTTTGACACCAATGAAACCGCAATTACTATGCTACAATCAAATCATACTTTTGATTTAGCTGTTCCTAGCGATTATGCAGTTGAACAACTTTTAAGTCTTGGATTAATTGAAAAAATTGATTGGACAAAAATTACGGTAATTGACCCAACTGTAGATTTTGATAGCCATTTAAAAGGCTTAATTGACAAAATCGCACTTGAAACCAATTATGATTTATTAGATTATGGCGTCCCTTATTTTTGGGGTAATTTTGGAATAATGTATAATGAAGATAAAGTTAGCGAAGCAGATTTAACTGGCTGGGATATAATGAAAAAAGCTGATAAGTATAAAATATCTTTATATGATTCATCAAGAGACTCTTTATTGATGGCCTTAAAAAATCTAGGTTTTTCGGTTAATACTGAAGATGAAAGCGAAATTGATGCGGCTATAAACTGGTTGTTAGAAGTTAAAAATAAAAAAGTGTCTTTTGCCACCGATGAAATTTTAGATGATATGCCTAACGGTAAATATGATTTAGCAGCACTTTATTCAGGCGATGCAGCATATATAATGTCAATAATTATCGAAGAAAAAATCGATATTAATTTAAAATATTATGTTCCAAATGAAGGAACTAATATTTGGGTTGACGCGATGGTAATACCAAAGGGTGCTAATCAAGAACTAGCTTATCAATTTATCAATTTTATTTTAAGGGAAGAAATATCTTATCAAAATTCAATTGAAATGGGTTATGCCTCTCCTTTAGCTACATCATTAAGTAGAGTAGTAAACGAAGTTCCAGCTTTAATGAAACCAATGTATGAACTTAGAGTTGGTCCAAATGATGAAATATTTAGATATAGTCCAAAAAACAAACAATTAATTGACAACGCTTGGTTATTAGTTAGAACAAATTAAGGGAACGAAAGTTCCTTTTTTTTCTAAATAATTTGATATTTTCACACAATTAGCACTTAAAGCTTGACAGTGCCAAAAAAATGTAATATAATATATTTGCAATCAGAAATTGCATCATCATTTTAGAAAAGGAGTGATTGTTATGATGAGTTTATTTAGAAAAGATCGTGATTTTTTTGATGATTTATTTGACGGCTTTAGACCAATCGTTAACCAAAATAGTTTTCAAATGAAAACTGATATTAAAGAATTTGAAAATGGTTACGAACTAACAATTGATCTTCCGGGATTTGAAAAAGAAAACATTCAAGCGACTATAAAAAGAGGTTACTTAACAATTTCAGCTACTCGCGAAGATGAAGTCGAAGAAAAAGATGAAAAAACCGGCAAATATATTACTAGGGAACGTTTTTACGGGACAATTCAAAGAAGTTTCCGTGTTGGAGATGTCGACCAAGCAAAACTAAAAGCCGAATTTAAAGATGGTGTTTTAAAAATCGTTATTCCAAATGAAGCGAAAAAAATACCAGTTGAAAATTTTATCACGATCGAATAATATGAAGTATCCCATTTGGGATACTTTTTATTTAGTTTTAGTGATATAAAACTATAAATAGTTAAAATATGATAAAATAACATTATACATAAAAAGAGGTAAACAATGGATAAAAGAAGAAAAATTAGATTTTTAGTAATAAGTCATCTATACCAAGTTGATTTGGGACTAGAACCAAGTCCTTATCGTGAGGATAAAGCTTTAAAAATCGCTTTAGGTGTTTTAGAAAATTTAACCCAAATCGATCAAATTATTAATGATTCTTTATATAATTATGAATTATCACGTTTGCCTTATCTTGATAAAGCTATTATTAGACTAGCAACCTATGAAATGGCTTATTTAAAAATTCCAAAAGAAATAGTTATTAATGAAGCGGTTGAGATTTCAAAACTATATACGGATTTAGATGATGCTAAGCAACATAAATTTAATAATAGTGTTTTAGATAATATCGCTAAAAAAATCGAGGGATAAACTTGAGTGATGTAAAGTATTTAACGGTTAGTGCTCTAACCAATTATATTAAATATCGTCTAGAAAACGATCCACATCTTAGTCGGATATTTTTAAAAGGCGAAATTTCTAATTTTACTAGACACCAAAGAGGTCATCTTTATTTTACGATTAAGGATGAAAAATCACAAATTAAAGCCGTAATGTTTTCTTCTAGAGCAGGAAATTTAAGTTTCAACCCAAAAGATGGCGACCATGTGTTGATTGAAGGTGAAATTTCTTTATATGAACCACGAGGAGATTACTCAATTAATATTGGTAAAATGAGAAATTAGGCTATTTTTCAGAAGAATTAAAAAAAACACTTCCTAAATTTCCTAGAAAAATCGCAGTTATAACTTCACCAACTGGTGCCGTGATTGAGGATATTAAAAATACTGTTGCCAGAAGATATTTGTTAACGGAAATTTATCTATACCCTTCAAAAGTCCAAGGTGAGGATGCTAAATATGAAATTGCTAGCCAAATAAAAAGAGCAAACCAAGATAATTTTGCCGATGTAATTATTGTTGGCCGTGGCGGAGGTTCGATTGAAGATTTATGGGCTTTTAATGAAATAGAAGTAATTCAAGCTATCTATGATTCTAAAATACCGATTGTTACAGCAATCGGTCATGAAACCGATTATACAATTAGCGACTTTGTTAGTGATAAAAGGGCACCAACACCAACTGCCGCAGCCGAATTAGTTACACCAAATAGTGAAAACTTAAAAGAAACCATTTTAAATAGTCGAGACTATATTTTAAAACTTTATCAAGATAAATTAGATCAGTTAGAGTTAACAATTGCTCAGTTGGAAAAAAGATTAGATAATGCAAGCCCGATTAAAAGAGTTTCACTTTATCAAAGCGATTTATTAAAACTTAATAAAGATTTAATAAAAAACTATCTTTATCTTTTAGAAAAAAAAGCCAATATCATCAAAGAATTTAAAATTTCTATGAAAAATCCTCAAAGTTTATATAAAGAACTAAAACTTAAATACGAACTTTTAAATCATAAATTGAATCAAAATTATCAACAACATATTAATATTAAAAATTATCGCTATCAATTAATTACTAACAATTTAAAAAACAAAGATCCTTTATTAATTATGAATAAAGGTTTTGGTTTAATTACAAAAGATGAGAAAGTAATTGTTTCAATTCATGAAATTAATCTTAATGATGAGTTAGAAATAAAAATAAAAGATGGCCAAATTAAAGCCATAGTTAAAGAAAAGAGGGAAAAATAATGCCTGAATCGAAAAAAACGTTTGAACAGCTTTTAAAAGAACTTGAAGATATAGTTAAAGACTTAGAATCTAAAGATATCACCTTAGAAGATGCGATGACAAAATATCAAGACGGACTAAAACTAGCTAAAGAAAGTTATCAACTACTTGAGCAAGCCCATGCTTTAGTAGTTAAAAATGTTGATGAAGATAAAACTAAATGATTTAACGCCTTGCAAAATCAAAAAAATGTCTTTAGAGGAATTAGAAACCTTAGCCTTAGAAATAAGGAGTTTTTTAGTTAAGCAAGTTATGACGCAAGGCGGACATTTGAGTTCAAATTTAGGAGTAATTGAATTAACGATTGCACTCCATTATATTTTTGATTTTCAAGTCGATAAATTAATTTTTGATACTTCACATCAAAGTTATGCTCATAAGATTATTACCGGACGTGCTAAAGGTTTTAATAAGCTAAAGAAAAAAGGCGGAGTTAGCGGACTGGCTAGCTATGAAGAATCTTCTTATGATCACTTTGAATCTGGTCATGCTGGGAATTCCCTAGCAGCATTATTGGGCTATCTAAAGATAAATCCTAATAGTA
>CAZRWC010000043.1:6889-8915 GCA_964603705.1 uncultured Acholeplasmataceae bacterium | reverse complement strand
TCAACAGTTAAAAAAGTTTTTAGAATCTTTGATTATGTTTCAATTTATATTTTAATTGGCGGAACCTATACGCCTATTTTAATAACTATAATTACCGATTACAATCATCCATGGGGTTATATATTTTTAGGAATATATTGGTTAATCATAACCGTTGGAATAGTTTTAAAAGCAACTATGTTCCATCGTGTTAAGTGGCTCCATATGTTTTTTTATGTTTTAATTGGTTGGGGTGGGATTGTTTTTGCGAAAACCATGTATGATTATAACCTTAATTTTTTACTTTTTACTATTGCAGGGGGATTATCATATACGATTGGAATTATTTTTTTTGGTTTAAAATTTAAATATACTCATTTTATCTGGCATATCTTTGTTTTAATGGGTACAATTTTACATTTTATCGGAATCTATTTTTATTTATTATAAAACTTGAATGAATATTCATATTATAGTAAAATACTATTGTTGAAAGGAAGTCTTATTATGAAAATAATGGCAGTAAATGCTGGAAGTTCATCTTTAAAATTTCAATTATTAAAGATGCCAGAAGAAAAACTAATTGCTCAAGGATTAGTTGAAAGAATCGGTAACAATAATGCTGTTTTTAACTTAAAATTTAATGGCCAAAAGGAAGTTAAAGAAACACCGATTTTAAATCATGCAGAAGCAGTAAACATGGTTTTAGATGCTTTATTAAAATTGGGAATTATCAATGATTTAACTGAAATTGAAGGTGTCGGACATAGGGTAGTTCAAGGTGGAGAAAAGTTCCTTAAATCAACAATCATTACCGAAGATTGTGTTAATCAACTTGAGGCACTAAATGATCTTGCTCCCTTGCATAATCCAGCCAATATTGTAGGAATAAGAACCTTTTTAAAAATTTTACCAAAAGTTAAACAGGTAGCTATTTTTGATACGACCTTTCATACAACAATGCCTGCTGAAAATTTTTTATATGCCACCCCTTATGAGTGGTATGAAAAATATGGCATTAGAAAATATGGTTTTCATGGAACTTCCCATCAATTTGTTAGTCAAAGGGCAATTTCTTTATTAGGCAATCCTATTCATTCTAAAATAATTGTGCTCCATTTAGGCAATGGTGCTTCAATTTCAGCCGTATTAGATGGAAAATCGATCGATACTTCAATGGGTTTAACACCACTTGAAGGTATTCCAATGGGTACTAGAAGCGGCAATATTGATCCGACTTTAATTCAGTTTGTTGCTGATAAAGAAGGAAAATCACTTGCTGAAATCATTAGTATTTTAAATAAAAAATCGGGCTTTTTAGGAGTTTCTGGCTTTTCTAACGATTCTAGAGATATCGTTAACAAAATGTTAGAAGGTGATGAGAGATCACGTTTAGCCTATGAAATTCAAATTAAAAGAATTGTTGATTATGTCGCTTCTTATTATGTTTTATTAGGTGGAGCAGATGCGATTTGTTTTACAGCCGGAATTGGGGAAAATGCTTCGATTGTTAGAGAATCAATTTCAAAACGTCTTGAGGTTTTAGGAGTAGAACTTGATTTAAAACTTAACGAGTTAAGAGGAGAAAACTTAATTTCAACTCCTAATTCAAAAATTAAAGTTTATGTTATTCCAACCAATGAAGAAGTAATGATTGCTAGAGAAGTAATGAATACAAAATAATAAAAAAATAACCGAGCCAAAAATGCTCGGTTTTATTTTAAATTTTATTAAGTTTTTTAAAGATAATAATTATTTATAGGTTTAAGATTATCATCTAACTCATAAATTAAAGGCTTTCCGGTTGGTATTTCTAAATAGGTTATTTGCTTGTCATCTAAATTATCAAGATATTTGATTAAAGCTCTTAAACTATTACCGTGAGCAACAACAATAACTTGTTTTCCTTCAAGTAGGGATATTTTTATCTCATCATTCCAATATTCAATTACTCTTTTTAAAGTATCTAATAAGTTTTCTGAACTTGGAAGATTTTTCAAATCAATATTTTTATATTTAAGATCAAATCTAGGATGTCTTGGATCAT
>CAZRWC010000043.1:0-6879 GCA_964603705.1 uncultured Acholeplasmataceae bacterium | reverse complement strand
ATTTAGGTGGCCTGATGTTGGCACTACGACGCCAAATTTGGACTTGTTTTAAGCCATAGATTTGGGCAGTTTCTTCTTTATTTAGACCTTGTAACGCCCCATAGTGTCTTTCGTTTAATTTATAATTACTTTTAATTTCAATATTTGATTGATTTAATTCTTCTAAAATTATATCTAAAGTCTGGGTTGCCCTAACCAAAGTAGAAGTATAGGCGATATCAAATTTAAAATTATTTTCTTTTAGTAAAAGACCGGCTTTTTTAGCTTCGGTTATTCCTTCAGCCGATAGTTTGATATCGGTCCAACCAGTAAATTTATTTTCTAAATTCCAAAGACTTTGACCGTGTCTAATTAAAACTAATTTAATCATATTTTAAACTCCTTTATAGCTTGATATTTATACTATAACACCAAACACTTATTTTTGATAAAAAAGAACTACAAGTAGTAGTTCTAATTTAAATTTAATCTATTTACCAAATTGAAACCATCTTTTCAGGCGCTAAGTACATTTTATCGCCTTCTTTTAATTGGTATAATTCAATAAATTCAGGCAGGTTCTTAAGTTGCATGTTGGCTCTTAAAATACTTGGGCCATGAACATCAACAGTTAAAAGTAATTGACTGTATTGTAATGAAGATTTTTGACGCCATACTCTAGCCCAATTGGCAAAGAACTCTTCATAGTTGTGACCTTTTGATTTTTTACTGGCCTCTAATGCACATCTAATTCCACCGCTATCAGCAATATTTTCAGATACAGTTAATTTGCCATTACAAGGCCCATAACCGGTTTCTACTCCATCAAATAATTTAATCATATCTTCAGCTTTTTCATCAAATGCTTTTAAATCTTCTTCAGTCCACCAATTATTAAGCGACCCTGTTTCATCAAACTTAGCTCCGTTATTATCAAAAGCATGAGAAATTTCATGCGCAATTACGGCTCCAATTCCGCCATAATTTTCAGAAGGAGATTGCGATAAACTATAATAAGGCCTTTGTAAAATAGCAGCAGGAAATACTATTTGATTGTTAGTTGGACTATAATAAGCATTCACCATTGATGCCGGCATTTGCCATAAGTTTTTATTAGGTTCTTTATTATATTTAGCATAATTATCTAAAACAAGTAGTTTATTACGATTAATTTTTTCTAATACTAAATTTGAACCATTTTCATATCCTAATACTTCAAATTGGTCATAATAACTAGGTAATTCATCAGGATAGCCAACATGAACAGTTAAAGTAGATAGTTTTTCAATCGCTTTTTCTTTAGTTTTTTCATTTAACCAAGTGTTATTGTGAAGTCTTTCTTTATAAACATCGATCATTTCAAGAACCATCTTACGAACATCGTCTTTGGCTTTAGGACCAAAATATTCTTCGCCATAATAAAGACCTACAACTTGACTGAAAGGATTATAAGCTTGATAAAAAGCAAATTTTTCTTGACTTTGAGGTTCTTTAACGCCCGATAAAGCGCGTGAAAATGCGCCACCAGCAATCCTAATTTCATCAGTTAAACTTGAAGCAAAAGAAATTAAGTTGGAAACTGTCATCCAAGATTTTAAAATCTGGAAATTATCTTCATTTATAATTGTGTCAAAAGCATTTAAAAAATCTAGATTGGTAACAATAATTTTATCAATTTTAGCATTAACTAAGTTATTTGCTAAGTTTACTAAATCAAAGTTTTTGACTTTATCTTTTATTTCGGCGCTTAAAACCGGATTATACATTTTAACATAGTCAGCACGCTCGACACTTGATTTAGTAACAGGGACTAATAACTCATCGAATAATAAAGCTTCGCCAATCAGTTTTTCAATTTCTTCTTTAGTATAGCCATATAAATTTAACAAATTGGTTGTTGTCATTTTAAATAAACCAAGTAATTGTCCTTTAGTAGCTTCATCTTTGTAATAAGATGTATCAGGTAAAAATAAACCGCTTGCTCCAAAATATAAGACTTGATTATTACTGTTCATAAAATCTTGCATGATTGAAAACCCAAAAGGAGTTTCAATAGAATTAAAAATTAATTCTTGATAGTTTTTTTCCAAATCAGCTAAACTGTTTAAATTATTAACTTGATCAAGGACAATTTTAATTGGAGCTGTTCCTAGTTCTTGGCGTTTGTTAAAATCTTTTGTCATTTGATGAAGTTTAATAAACTTCTTTAAATTAGGATTTAACAAACTAGGATTTTGACTCCATTTTTCAGTTAGTTCTAATAAAGTCTTTTCAATTCCTAAATGAAGTTCTAAAAAAGCCGATACTGTTGGTTGATCGCCTGGAATAACTGCAGTTTCTAACCATTTACCATTTACTGCTTCATAATAATTTTCTTTAATAAGTTCTTTTTTCATAATTTGCACCTCTTTTTTATTATAACATTATTTTGATTATTCTATTTTTTTATGTCCTATCAGTTTTAAATTTATAAATATAATAGTTTATTATAATAAAAAACCTTAATTAAGCAAGACCTAATTAAGGATTATTTATTTAAACAAGTTTTTTTATAAATGATCGACGACGACGATGAAGACGCATATTATATGGTTGCCACATATTTAATATTTTGAAATTAGTTTCAAGTTGTGGACCAGTATAGGCAAATTTAACTTTGTTTTTAATCGCCATATTAACCCCTTCCGCAAAGATAACAGAAGTGACACCTAAACTTTGAAGTTCTGGCTTAATAGCAATAAAATACATATCTAAAACATCGTTTTTTCCAAAAATAGCTTTTAAGTATGAAAATATATTAAATAGATTCATTTTACCTTTATGTTTTTTTGTAACGGCCGACATTGATGGCATCATCAAACCAAAGCCAGCAATTTTATCATCATTATCAACAACAATCCAAATGTAATCTAAATTAATAATTAAAATAACTTGATTCATATAAAAATCAATTACTTTTTTAGTAACAGCTTGAAAACCATAAAGTGGTGCAAAAGCCTCGTTATAAACAGAAAATAGTTCATAAAGGATTTTTTTAATCTTAAAACGATTCTTAATTTTCTTTAAATGATAGCCGCTACGGTCAGCAATTTTTTCACTTAAACGATGCAATTTTTCTTGATATTCGACATTAATGTCTGCTAAATCTAATTCATATTCAATCCAATCAACATCTTTTAAATAACCACAGGCTTCAATATGCTCTTTATAATAAGGGAAGTGATATAGGGTAATAAACATATCCATTTCTTCAAAACCCTCAACAAGAAGCCCTTGTTTATCAAGATCAGTAAAGCCAATTGGACCAATGACTTCTTCCATACCTTTTTCTTTAGCCCAGTCTTCGATTGCGTCTAATAATGTTTTACAAACTTCAAAGCTATCAATAAAATCAATTCGATTAAATCTAGCTTGGAGTTGATTATGATCTTTGTTGTAAGCTAGATTAATAATTCCAGCCACCCGTCCAACTATTTGATTATTTTCATCATAAGCTAAATAATAGATAGTATCACAATATGCATGAGCAGGATTTTTCTTTAGATTTAGATGGTTGTATTCATCTGAATATAATGAAGGAACATAATAAGGATTATCCTTATAAAGGATGTTTGGAAATTCAATAAATTTCTTTAAATCTTTTTTAGTTTCAACCTTTTTAATCGTTATCATAACTATTCCTCCACAACAATCAACTTATATTTTACCTAATATTATCAAAAATATCAAATATTGATAACATTTTACAGCTAAAAAGCTGATTAAACTTTATAAAATAGAAAATAATTTTATATTTATAGTTTAATTTAGAGAAATCGAGCTTATAAAATAAGTCTAATCGTGCTATAATAAAGAAAATGCTATAGGTAATAATAGGAGGAACTAATGAAAAAAATCGCTGAAATATGCCGTGCTTTAGGAATCAAAGAAGAAGAAACTATCCCATTTGGTTTTTATAAAACTAAAATTGATTTAAGCATCTTAAATAGATTAAAAAATAAACAAAATGGAAAACTTATCTTAGTAACGGCAATTACCCCAACTCCGGCTGGAGAAGGCAAAACAACTGTCGCTATTGGTTTAGGTCAAGGACTTAAAGAAATTGGGAAAAATCCCATAATAGCTTTAAGAGAACCTAGTTTAGGTCCGGTTTTTGGACTAAAAGGGGGAGCGACCGGTGGAGGTATGTCTAGTGTTTATCCCCAAGATGAAATCAATTTACATTTTACAGGTGATTTCCACGCCATTACGGCCGCCAATAATTTATTAAGTGCTTTAATTGATAATCATATTTTTCAAGGAAATGAATTAAAAATTAAAACTGTTACTTGGAAAAGAACGATTGATATGAATGATCGCAGTTTAAGAAATATCGAAACTAAAATTAGAAAAGATAACTTCGTAATTACCGCTGCTAGTGAAATTATGGCGATATTGGCGCTGGCAAGTAGTCTAGAAGATTTAAAAAAACGAATTAACCAAATTTTAATTGGATATAACGATTTAAATCAACCACTTTATGTCCGTGATTTAGGTGCTGCCGATTCAATGGTATTATTATTAAAAGAAGCTTTAAATCCTAATTTAGTTCAAACAATTGATGGTGTACCGACTTTAATCCATGCTGGTCCGTTTGCTAATATAGCCCATGGATGTAATAGTATTGTAGCGACTAAATTAGCCTTAAAGCTAGCCGATTATACGATAACTGAAGCCGGTTTTGGTTCTGATTTAGGAATGCAAAAATTTCTAGATTTAAAAGTACCTTATTTAGATAAAAGTCCTGAATTGGTAGTTTTAGTAGCGACCATTAGAGCTTTAAAATCACATGGATTAAGCGATGACTATAATAAAGAAGACCTCAAAGCTTTAGAAAAAGGCTTGAAAATGCTTGAAAAACATATCGATATTATTAAATCTTATAATTTAAATTACATTATAGCCTTAAATGATTTTTATCAAGATACAAAAGCTGAACAAACTTTAGTAATGAACTTTGCGAAGTCAAAAAAACATCCTATCTCTTTAGCAAAAGGCTATGAAATGGGTGGCAAGGGAATGATTGATTTAGCCAATCAAGTAGATCAATTATCAAATAATCCCACTAAAATAACTAATATATATAATAGTGAAGACAAGCCAAAAATAATGATTGAAAAAATTGCTACTAAAATCTATGGCGCAAATCAAGTTACTTTTTCACCCCAAGCCTTAAATCAACTTGAAATGTATGAAAAATTAGGTTGGAATTTACCGGTTTGTATTGCTAAAACACCGCTATCTTTAACCGGAGATTCTAAGCAAATTGGTTTTGTAAAAGATTTCGAATTAAAAATAGAAGAGATAAGACCTTCACTTGGGGCTGGTTTCTTAGTTGCTTTAACTAAAGGTATTAATATAATGCCTGGCTTAAATAAGACGCCAAGAGCCTTAGATATTAAATTAGATGAAGTAGGAAATTTAATCGAATAAGTAAATATTATAAAAATAAATAACAATAACTAAAACGGTAAATATAATAAATAAATACCGTTTTATTATTATTTTGATTCTGTTAAGTGTAGATTAAGAAATATCTTCTTTATTATGATATAATAATTAGTGGAAATTAATAAATGGAGGAAAAATATTAATGAAATTTGAAAAGTTAAGCAACAACAGTGCTAAATTTACATTTGATGTCACAAAAGAAGAGTTTGAACATGGTTTAGAACATGCCTATGAACACATTAAAAAAGATGTTTCAGTTGAAGGCTTTAGAAAAGGCAATGTCCCTCAAAATATTTATGAAAATAAATATGGTGTTGAATCATTATTTGAAGATGCTTTAAATCATGTGTTTGCCCATAAATTTGATGAAGCTATCTTGTCGAAAAAAGCTGAAATCGTTGGTAATCCAGAAATAGATTTAGATTATACAACCGTTAAAAAAGGTGAAGGTTTTACTTTTAGTTTCATCGTACCAACCAAACCTGATGTTATCTTAGGACAATATAAGGAAATCGAAATTGAAAAAGATGAAATAAGTGTTTCAAGTGAAGAAGTTGAACTTGCAATTGAACAAGCCTTAGAAAAAGCATCATTTTTAGGAAATAAAGCCGAAGGGTCGCTTGAAATGGGCGATACAGCAATCTTTGATTTTAAAGGCTTAAAAGATGGTGTGGCATTTGAAGGTGGAACAGCTGAAAACCATCAACTTGAAATCGGCTCAGGCCAATTTATTCCTGGTTTTGAAGAACAAATGCTAGGAATGATGCCAGAAGAAGAAAAAACTATTGATATTACTTTTCCAGAAGACTATCATGCCGAAGATTTAAAGGGGCAAGCGGTTAAATTTGAAATTAAGTTATGGGAAATCAAACAAAAAATTAAACCTGAATTAAATGATGAGTTTGTCAGAAATCAAAATAATGAATTGAAGACAGTTGAAGAATATAAAAAACATTTAGAAAACGATTTAATGAACGCTAAACAATTAGAAGAAAAAAATCGGATCATTAACTCTTTAGTTCAAAAAGTAGGTGAAAATGCTGAAATTGATGTCCCACAAGCTATGGTTGACGGTGAGGTTGAACGTTATAAAAACCAAATGTTACAACAAATTCAACAATACGGTATCGATTTAGAAACCTATGTGGGCTTTACCGGACAAACTATGGAACAATTTGAACAACAAGTAAACGAACTTAGCTTAATGAGAGTTAGAGAATATTTAGCTTTAGAAAAAGTTGGAGAAGTAGAAAAAATTGCTGCAACTAAAGCTGAAGTTGATCAAAAATATCAAGAAATTGCCGACATGTATAAAATGTCAATCAAGGAAGTAAAACAACATATTCAACCAGAAATGATCGAAAAAGAAGTTGTTTTCGTGATCGAAAAAATAGTCAGCAACTTGATCTG
>CAZRWC010000042.1:0-9184 GCA_964603705.1 uncultured Acholeplasmataceae bacterium | reverse complement strand
TTTATCGGTGATAATTTTTTCGATTCATCTGATAGCCGCCATAAAGGTGTTTATCATTATAATGATTTTTTAGGAAAACTAATAGTTCTAGGAAATAAGTAGGTATTTATGAAACAAATTAACTGGTATCCAGGGCACATGTTTAAATCAACCAAAGATATTCAGGCTAATTTAAGATTAGTTGATTTAGTCATGATTATTTTAGATGCTAGAATTCCATATTCTAGTTTCAATCCTGATTTAGAAAAACTTATTAATAAAAAACCAGTTTTATTATTATTTAATAAAAGAGATTTAGCAGATCCTAACAATCTAAACAAATGGTTAAATTACTACCAAAATAAAGGTTATTACACTTTGCCAATTGATGCAGTTAAAAAAGATAATTTAAATAAAATTTATCCACTCGTTAGAAATGTTATTTTAAAAGTAAAAGTTGAAAAGATGATTTTGAAAAAAAGAACTGCAACTACTTTTAAAACCATGATTTTAGGTATTCCAAATGTTGGAAAATCTACTTTTATTAATTCAATGAGCAACAAAAAAGTTTTTAAAGTCGAAAATAGGCCAGGCGTAACTAAAAATTTGCAATGGACCAAATTGTCTAATGAATTTGAAATGTTAGATACACCTGGTATTTTATGGCCGAAATTTGATGATGACGTTAAATATAATTTAGCTTTAACAGGAGCGATTAAAGACGATATATTACCTTTACATGATGTTGTGTTTTATGGCCTAAATTATTTAATTAAAAATTATCCCGAACGGTTAATTGAACGTTATCAATTAAATGAGATTAATTCTACCGAGCAAATAATTGAACAAATAGGAAGAAGATTTGGCGCATTAACTAAAGGCAATCTAGTTGATATTGAACGTGTATATGATATCTTTTTAAAAGATTTAAGGGAAAATAGATTTGGAGGAGTTTCCTTTGAAGAACCACGATAAACAATTTTTAAATAAAGATGGGATTAAATATTTATGCGGTATTGATGAAGCGGGTAGAGGACCATTAGCCGGACCAGTAGTCGCTGCCGCAGTAATATTGCCAAATGATGTAGTTTTAAATGGTATTAATGACTCCAAAAAGCTTACTAAAAGAAAACGCGAACAATTATATGATTTAATTTATCAAAATGCTCTTTCAATTGGTGTTGGAATTATTGACAATGACATAATTGATACAATAAATATACTTGAGGCAACAAAATTAGCCACATGAAGACAGCTTTAGATAATCTAGATATTAAGCCTGATTTAGTTTTGACAGATTATGTAGCAATTGAGACTAATTTACCACAAATAAATATCATTAAAGGCGATCAAAAAAGTCAAGTAATTGCTGCAGCTAGTATTATAAGCAAAGTAACAAGAGACTTATTAATGTTTAAATATTCAGTAGAATATCCAATGTATGGCTTTGATAAAAACAAAGGTTATCCCACTAAAAGCCACGTAGAAAGCATTAAAAAATATGGAATCACCAAGATTCATAGAAAATCTTTTAAACCAATTAAAGAAATTAATGATTTAAAATAATTTCTTTTTTTTTAGAGTAATTAAATTATTTATCACTATAATTAATATGTAAATATCTTATATTTTAATATAAAATATAGAGAAAAAAACGAGATTTGTTTACTTGACAAATAAACTATCTGCAATATAATAATATCAGTAGGAGCGCAAAATGAGTAAAAAAATATTAATAGTTGAATCTCCAACAAAAGCTAAAGCAATCGCTAGTTATGTAGGTAAAGATTATAAAGTTCTATCATCATCAGGCCACATAAGAGACCTTTCGACTAAAGGGGAAGGTGGTTTTGGTTTGGATATAAAAAATAGATTTCACCCCACTTATGTAGTAATTCCAAGCAAACAAAAAATTGTTAACAAATTAATTGAAGAAACAAAAGGTAAAGAAGTTATTTTAGCATCAGACCCAGACCGTGAAGGCGAAGCGATTGCTTGGCATTTAGCTGATGTGTTAAATCTTGATATTAATGAAAAAAACAGAGTTACTTTTACTGAAATTACTAAAAATGCCGTTTTAAAAGAATTAGACAATTTAAAAAGTATCGATATGATGTTAGTTGATTCTCAAGAAGTAAGAAGGGCTTTAGACCGTATTATCGGTTTTAGATTATCAAATGTTTTGCAAAGAAAAAAAATTGGACAAGCTGCAGGTCGAGTCCAAAGTGTAGCATTAAAATTAATAGTTGATTTGGAAAAAGAGATCAAGGCCTTTGTCCCTGAAGAATATTACGAAATTAAACTTACTACAGATCTTTTAACGGCCAATTATAAACAAACAAAAAAATCACTAATTACTAAAGAAGAGGCCAACACGATTAAAAAGGAAATTAGTTTTCCGCTTAAAGTTACTGATATAAATAGTAAAGTTAGAACTTCTCAATCAAAATTAGCTTATACAACTTCAACTTTATTGCAAGATGCCAATAATTATTTGGGTTTTAATTCTGTAAACACCATGAGAATTGCTCAAAAACTTTTTGAAGGAATAGAGATTAATGGTCAAATTATTGGTTTAATTACTTATCCAAGACCGGATTCTAATCGTTTAGAACCATCTTTTATTAATCACACAAAAAAATATATAGAAAAAAACTACGGTAAAAATTATGTAGGCGTTTATAGACATAAAGATAGCCAGTCAACTCAAGGTGCGCATGAAGCTATCAGACCAACTGATATAAATCGCCGGCCTGAAGATGTTGAAAGATTTTTAAAACCTACTGAATTTAGATTATATAAATTGATCTATAATACAACTTTAGAAAGTTTAATGGCTCCCGCTCAAATCGATGTTAAAACTATTACAATTACTTCAAATAATCATGATTTTATCTTAGAAGGCAAAAAAACTATTTTCCCAGGCTATCAAATTGTTGGTTCAGTAGATAAAAATGTTGAAATTCCTGAACTAAAAATAGATGATTTAATTCATAAAGGCAATATTATATTAGAACAAAAATTTACGCAACCTAAAACTAGATATAATGAAGCCTCATTAATTAAAGAAATGGAAAGTCTAGGGATTGGAAGGCCGTCTACTTATGCAAACACAATGAGTGCTTTAAAAAATTATGGTTATACTCATTTAGAAAAAAGAAGATTTGTGCCAACAGATGATGGGGTTTTAGTCTCAGATAGTTTAGATAACTTTTTTAATACTTTGATTAATACTGATTTTACTTCAAGGATGGAAAAACAACTTGATGAAATTGCCGACGGTAAAATAGAAGGCTATAGTTTATTGGAAAGTTTTTATCCACCCTTTGAAAAATTAGTTAATAACGCTTTAGATAACATGCCAAAAGCAGAACCTAAATACATTGGTGAAAATTGTCCAAAATGTAATAAGCCACTTGTTTTAAAAAGAAGTCAATATGGTGAATTTATCGGTTGTTCAGGCTTTCCTGATTGTAAATTTACGCGCTACATTGAAAAACCTAATACTAAAAGCTTTAAAAATTACCGAAAAAAAGGTTAATTAAGCGAAATTTACTAAGAAGTCTTTACTTCTTATAAAAAAGGTGCTATAATTATCAAGCATCCAAAAGATGCTACTTATCCCCTATTCGTGTATTAAAATACGCGAAATCCCCTAAATAGGCCCCCTAGAAATAGGTGGTCTATTTTTTTAAAAAGTTATTTTCAAAGAAAAAAAATATTATCTATTTACTTAAATTTAATAAATATATCAGCTATGATATAATAGATTAGTGAGGGATTATTATGGGCTTTTTTAAAAAAATATTTAAAAGAAAACCAAAAGATAAAAAATATCGTTTAGGCTTACATAAATCAAGTCAATCATTAGGAAATTTAAAATTAATCTTGGAAGAGTCAAATCAAATTGATGATGATTTATTTGATTCAATTGAAGATATTTTTATTCAAGCTGATATTGGTGTTGAAACTGTGATTGATTTTATTGATGAACTAAAAACCGAAATTAATCTAAAAGAAATAAAAGAACCAAAACTATTAGAAGAAATTATCGTTGATAAATTATTTGAAATCTATTTAAAAAATGATATTATTGAAACCGAATTACAATTTATTAAAGGTCAAATTAACGTTTATTTATTTGTTGGTGTTAATGGGGTTGGAAAAACCACATCGATTGGTAAAATAGCCCATCAATATAAAACTGAAGGTAAAAAAGTTATGGTTGTAGCTGCTGATACTTTTCGAGCTGGTGCAATTGAACAATTGAAAATATGGGCCGAAAGAGCAGGAGTTACTTTTTTTGCTAAAGAACAATTTACTGATCCGTCAAGTGTAATTTATGATGCTTTGGAATTAGCGAAAAACGCTAATTATGATGTTGTTTTAGTCGATACCGCTGGAAGATTACAAACTAAAGTAAACCTTATGAATGAATTAGCGAAAATGCGTCGCGTTATTGAAAAATCAATTCCCAACAATCCTCGTGAAACTTTATTGGTTATCGATGCAACAACCGGACAAAACGGTATCAAACAAGCGGAAGTCTTTAAAGAAAGTACCAATGTAACTGGAGTAATATTAACAAAATTAGACGGCACTGCCAAAGGTGGAATTGTTTTAGCAATTAGACATATTTATAATTTGCCGATTAAATATGTTGGATTTGGCGAACAAATTGATGATTTAGTACCATTTGATATTGAGTCTTATATTTATGGATTGTTTAGTGATTTTTTTGAGGAATGATATGGAAATTTTATTAAAAAACGAAAAATTAAATCAACTTTTTTTCTACTATAAAAGTTTATTGACTAAAAAACAAAGAGAATATTTTCTTCTATATTATATAGAGGATTACTCGTTACAAGAAATAGCAGAAGTACATGGTGTTAGTAGAAACGCTATATTTGACCAATTAAATAAGACTTCAACAAAATTAGAATTATATGAGGAAAAACTTGGTTTAGTAAAAAAAGCCCAATTAAGATATAAATATATCAAAGATTTTTATCAAACAAAGGACTTAAAAAATCTTGAAGCAATCATAGAAATGGATGAACAAAATGAGTAGTTTAGCAGATCGTATGCAAATGGCGATGCGCCGAATAACCGGCCGCGGAGTTTTAAATGAAAAAGATATTGATGAAATGATGAGAGAAGTTAGGCTTTCGCTTTTAGAGGCGGATGTCAACTTTAAAGTTGTTCGGAAATTTACTTCAGATGTAAAAGAAAAAGCTTTAGGAGAAGAAATTTTAAAAGGTTTAAACCCTGGTCAACAAGTTGTTAAAATTGTTCATGATGAATTAAAAAAAGTAATGGGAGACGAAGTTGTTCCTATCAATTATAATCCCAATCAACCAACTATTATTTTAGTAATTGGTTTGCAAGGAAGTGGTAAAACTACTTCAATTGGAAAATTAGGTGTTTTCACTAGAAAATACGATAAA
Organism: uncultured Acholeplasmataceae bacterium; assembly: GCA_964603705.1. Taxonomy (GTDB): domain Bacteria; phylum Bacillota_I; class Bacilli_A; order Acholeplasmatales; family Acholeplasmataceae; genus CAZRWC01. The sequence goes on along the minus strand of CAZRWC010000042.1, from coordinate 3,755 downwards.
AGAAAACCTTTTTTCATTGCTGCCGATATCTACCGACCAGCAGCAATTGAACAGTTAAAAACTTTAGGTAAGGAAGTTAATATATCGGTTTATGATGAAGGACAAAAAGACCCTCAAGTAATCGTTAAAAACGGAATTATCGCTGCCAAAAACGAGGGTGCTGATTTAATAATCATCGATACGGCAGGTAGACTTCATATTGATGATGAAATGATGCAAGAACTAAAAGATTTAAAAACCAATTTTAACCCAGATGAAATTTTATTAACAGTTGATGCTATGACCGGCCAAGATGCTGCAAGTATTGCCAAATCGTTTAATGATCAATTAGAAGCCACGGGAGCGATTTTAACTAAACTTGATGGCGATACTAGAGGTGGAGCAGCATTATCAATTAGAGAAGTTGCCGCTATCCCTATTAAATTTATGTCAAGTGGCGAAAAAATGGATACTTTTGAAATCTTTCATCCAGAAAGAATGGCGCAAAGAATTTTAGGAATGGGCGATGTTCTAACTTTAATCGAAAAGGCTGAAGAAGCCATTTCTGAAGATGAAGCAGAAATGTTAGCAAAAAAAATGCTAGAAGGTACATATAATTATAACGACTTAGCCAAACAATTTAAAATGCTAAAGAAAATGGGTTCATTAAGCCGAATGTTAGGTTTTATACCAGGAATGGGAAAACAAGTTAAAGAAGCCTTAAGTAATGTTGATGAAAAGGAATTTTATAAAAATGAAGTTTTAATTTCAAGCATGACTCCTGAAGAAAGAAACAATCCGGATTTAATTGAAAAATCATCTTCAAGAAGAATAAGAATTGCCAAAGGATCTGGCATGGAAGTATCTGATATAAATAGATTAAGGCAAGCCTTAAAACAACAAAGCGAAATGATGAAACAAATGAATCAAATGAGTGAGTCAGAAATCAAAAAAGTTTCAAAAAACCCAAGCCAATTTACTCCACGACCGAGCAAAAAAGTTAAAAAAGGCAAGGGTAAAGGAAAAGGCGGATTTAGAATCGGTTAAAAGGGGTAACTCCCCTTTTTTTATCCACAAATCTTGTGGAAAAATATCAGCATCACCTATGATAGAATAAGATAAGGAGGAAATATGAAAAAACTAATCTTGATAGACGGAAATTCTTTGTTATTTAGAGCATATTATGCCACTGCATATCCTGGAGCAACTTTAATGAAAACTTCAAAAGGGCAATATACCAATGCGTTGTTTGCCTTTATTAATATGATTGACAAAATTAAGGAGTTTAAATTTGATCATATTTTAGTAGCATTTGATACTGGTGAACCAACTTTTAGACATAAAAAATATGATAATTATAAAGCAGGAAGAGCTGATTTACCAGAAGAATTAGAGACTCAATTTCCTTTAATATATGAATACTTAAAAACTATTAACTTTAACCAATATAGTCTAGTGGGTTATGAAGCTGATGATATCATTGGAACTTTTGCTAAAAAAGCTTCACTTGAAGGCTTTCAAGTTGAAATATTTTCAAGCGATAAAGATTTATTGCAATTAGTAAATGATAATGTCGCAGTTAACTTATTAAAAAAAGGAATGAAAGAAATCGAGCGTTTTACGCCTGATTATTTTCAAAGTGAATTTGGTTTTGAAGTTGATAAATTTATTGATTATAAAGCTTTAATGGGAGATCCAAGCGATAATATCCCTGGTGTACCAGGAGTTGGCCCTAAAACGGCTACAAAACTTATAGTTGATTACAGTTCAATTGACAATATATATCAAAATTTGGGCTTTATTAAAGGTACATTAAAAGATAAGTTAAGCGAAAATAAATCACAAGCATATGCTTCAAAAGAATTGGTTTCTATTTTTTGTGATATTCCAACGAATCTTACTTTAGATGATTTGGTATATCAAATTGAAAATCCTCAAGTTTTAATTGAGTTTTATCAAAAATATGAACTACATTCACTTGCTAGAACGATAAAGGTTTTACAAGTTGATGAAACCGAACTTACAAAAAACGAAATTGAATTTAAAATAATCAATTCTGAATTAGAACTCGAAAAAATTTTAGAGCCTAACTTAAGTCTATATTTAGAAATGGATAATGAAAATTATCATCTAGCCAATATTTGGGGTTTAGGAATTTCAAATGGGAAAAAGAATTACTATGTTAGTGCTGATTTATTTTTAAAAAGTCCGGCTTTTAAAGTTTATATAGAAAATGAAAAAATTAATAAAATTACTTATGATTTAAAAAGCCTAATAGTAAAATTAAAGTATCACGGTCTTAAAGTTGCAGGATTTAGTTATGATTTATTATTAGCGGCGTATTTAGTTGATTCTCACATTGGAAAAGAAGAATTAGCAAGAATTCTTTTGGCACTTGATTATCAGGATGTCGAATATGATGAATTGGTCTATGGCAAGGGAGTAAATAAAGCTTTCCCAAAAGATTTAGAAAAGGGTTATTATCATATTGCCAATAAAGCTCATGCTATTTATAAGATTAAAGATAAAACCCTAAAATTATTAAAAGAAAATAAACAAATTGAACTATTTGAAAATCTTGAATTACCACTTACAAATGTTTTGGCAAATATGGAATATCAAGGCTTAATGGTTAATTATGAAGAACTTTTAAGTCAAGAAAAAACTTTGATAAAAGAAATTGGTGACCTAGAAGAAAAAATTCATTTTTATGCAGGTGAAAATTTTAATATTTCAAGCCCTAAACAATTAGGAGTAATTTTATTTGAAACCCTTGGTCTAAAAGCTTCTAAAAAAACTAAAACCGGCTATTCAACTGATATGGAAGTTTTGGAAAAACTTAAATATTCTCATCCTATCATTCCTGAAATAATCGCTTATCGTCAAACGACTAAATTATATCAAACTTATATTAAAGGTTTAAAAGAAGTTATTTATGCTGATGGGAAAGTACATACTATTTATCAACAAGCTTTAACAACTACCGGCAGATTATCATCGATTGAACCAAATTTGCAAAATATTCCAGTTAGGACGAAAGAAGGACGGGAAATTAGAAAGATTTTCATACCGTCTAATCCCAAAAATTATTTAATGGCTATCGACTACTCGCAAATTGAATTAAGAGTTTTAGCACATTTAGCAAATTCTAAAAAATTAATTGATGCTTTTAACAATGGTTTAGATATTCATACTAAAACCGCTCAAGACGTTTTTAAATTAGAACATATATCACCTGATATGCGCAGATCAGCCAAAGCTGTTAACTTTGGAATAATTTACGGTATTTCAGCTTGGAGTTTATCACTTGATTTAAACATTTCAGTTAAAGAAGCTGAAACATATATTGAAAATTATTTAAATGTATATCCTGAAGTAAAAAATTATATGTCAAATATAATTAATTTTGCAAAAGAAAACAACTATGTTGAAACGATTATGAATAGAAGAAGATATCTTCCAGAAATCAATTCAAAAGTTTATCAACAACGTCTATTTGGTGAAAGGTTAGCATTAAATGCGCCAATTCAAGGTAGTGCAGCCGATATACTTAAAAAAGCTATAATCGATATTGCTAACTATTTAAAAACACACAACAAAAAAACTACCTTATTACTACAAGTTCATGACGAATTAATTTTAGAAGTTCCCGCAGATGAATTAGAAGAAATGGAAGCTGTTATTCCAAAATTAATGTCAAACGCTGTTCGGCTTAATGTCAATTTAGATGCTAATTTATCAATTGGGAAATCGTGGTTTGATTTATAAAAGGAGAT
>CAZRWC010000041.1:0-9394 GCA_964603705.1 uncultured Acholeplasmataceae bacterium | reverse complement strand
GGCATCCCTTGGTGCAACACATTATTGAAAGGTATGAATCAAAATGAAAATTTATGTTCATAACCAAACTGATTTAGATGTTAGTGTTTATGAAAAAACCTTAAAAAAGATTTTTAAAAAGGTTAAAGATAAAAAAAATATCCATATAATCTTTGTCGATTTAAAAGAAATAAGAAGAATAAATGGTTATTATAGAAATATAGATCAAGCAACCGATGTCTTAAGTTTTGAAAATCACGATGATAATAAAACTAATGGCGATATATTTATTTCAATCCCAAAAGTAAGCAAACAAGCTAAAGACTATGGACATAGTGAATTAAGAGAAGTTGGTTTTTTAGCAGTTCATGGCTACCTACATTTAAAAGGCTATGATCACCAAACTAAGGATGATGAAATCATTATGCATGAAATAACCGAAAAGATATTAAAAAAGGCTAATTTAGGGAGGATTTAAAATGAAACAAGGAATTAAAGAAGCATTAAAAGCCCGTGAAAATGCTTATGCACCATATTCTAATTTTAAAGTTGGTGCGGCTATATTAATGAAAGATGGTAAATATATTTATGGAGCAAATATTGAAAATGCCTCTTTTGGATTATCTAATTGTGCCGAAAGAAGCGCTTTATTTTCAGCACTTTCTCAAGGTTATAAAAAAGAAGACATTAAAGAGTTTTTTGTAATTGCTAATTCTAAAACAGCCATTTCTCCATGTGGCGCTTGTCGTCAAGTTATTAACGAATTAGTACCTAAAGAAGTTAAAATTACCTTATCTAATTTAGATGCTACCGCAATTAAAGAAACCAATTCTACTGAGTTATTACCTTTTGCTTTTGAGGATTTTTAATGAGTAGTTTTAAGTCAGGGTTTATAGCTATTATTGGTAGACCAAATGTTGGTAAATCAAGTCTTTTAAATTCATTATTGAATACAAAAGTTGCAATTACTAGCCCAAAACCAGAAACAACCCGCTCACGAATTTTAGGAGTTTTAAATAAAACTGATCAATATCAGTTGGTTTTTGTTGATACACCAGGTATTAACGAACAATTTAATTTACTTGATCAAAAAATTAATGAAGTTACAATTTCTAGTTTAGAAGGTAATGATTTAATCTATTATGTAGTTGATCAGGCTTATCATAAAAAAGATGAAGCGATTATTAATTTATTTAAAAGGTTAGATACACCAATTTATTTAATTGTTAATAAAATAGACTTATTAAAAGGTAAACAGGGAATTGATAAAATTATTTTATCATTTCTTGATAAGTTTCCTTTTGAAGCGGTCATACCGGTTTCAGCTAAAGATAAAACCTATTTAAACCGTTTAATTGAAATAACAGTAAACTTGTTAGAAGATGACGGAGTAATGTTTTTTCCAGATGGTTATTTAACTAATCAGTCAGATGCATTAATGATTAGTGAGTTAATTAGAGAAAAAATCTTAAATTTAACTGAAAAAGAAGTACCATATGCAACAACCGTTATAATTGAAACACTAGATTATAACGAAGAGTTTAAAACCTATGATGTTAATGCCTCAATAATTGTCGAAAGAGATTCGCAAAAGAAGATATTAATTGGTAAAAATGGCGAAAAAATCAAACAAATCGGTACTGAAGCTAGAAAAGATATTAATCAAGTGCTTGAAACTAGAGTTCACCTAGATTTGTTTGTTAAAACTAAAAAAGATTGGCGCAACAATCCAGTTAAATTAAAGAGTTATGGAATTGGTGAGTATTAATGGAAGGAATTATTTATAAGGTTTTAGATTATCAAGAAAAAAATAAGCTTCTATATTTGATTACTAAAAACGGAAAAAAAACATTAGTCGCCAAAAATAGTCAAACCTTAAATAGTCAAGATAGAATACTTAGCCAATATTTAACTAAAATTAAATTTGAAGACAACAATAAAACTATGCAAACCTTAAAAGGCGCTAGTTTAATAGATAGTTATGAAGAAATAAAAAAGAATTACAGTAAAATTAAATATATTAGTGTAATGCTAGAAATAATTGACCGTTTTACCGGTTATGAAAATAACTTTGATAAAATTTATCAGATGTTAGATAAAGCTTTAAAATCAGCCAATTTAAGGGAAGTTAGTTTAGCTTTTATTGCTAAAATGTTATATGAGTTAGGATATGGTTTTAATTTAACAAAAAGTTCTAAAGAAGAAATAAAGGGTCTTAATTTAGTAACAAGTTCATTAGTATTTATAGATGATAGTGAACCGGTGACGCTTAATTTATATTACACTAATTTATTATTAAAATTGCTATATGAAACTTTTGATAAAATGGAAGTATTAAATGAAGTTGATTATGATAAATTATTAAGGTTTATCAAAGATTATTACAGTTATCATATTCAACCATTAAAAAATATATGAGGTGAAAAGATGCCAACTTTAGATGAATTAGTACAATATTGTAAAAATACAGGTTATATTTTTCAAGGAAGCGAAATCTATGGTGGATTAGCTAATACTTGGGATTATGGTTATTTAGGTAGCCTTTTAAAAAGGAACATTAAAGAAGCTTGGTTATTGAAGTTTCAAAAAAACACTCCAAATAATGTTTTATTAGATGGATCAATTTTAATGAATCCTAACGTTTGGGTTGCTTCTGGGCATGTTGGCGGTTTTTCTGATCCACTAATTGAATGTAAAAATTGTAATCAGCGTTTTCGGGCAGATAAATTATTATATGATTTTGATAAAACTGAATCTGATGGTTGGTCAAAGGGAAAATTCGAGCAATATATTTTTGATCATAAAGTCAATTGTCCTAATTGCGATAAGCATCAATGGACTGAAATTAGATCATTTAATATGATGTTTGAAACAAATCAAGGAGTAGTTCAAAACTCATTAAATAAAATTTATTTAAGACCGGAAAATGCCCAAAACATTTTTGTTCAATTTAAAAATATACAACGAACGACTCGCAAGAAAATACCTTTTGGTATTTGTCAGATTGGAAAAGCGTTTCGTAATGAAATTACACCGGGAAATTTTATTTTTAGAACAAGGGAATTTGAACAAATGGAATTAGAGTTTTTTTGTCAACCTGGAACCGAACTAGATTGGTTTAAATACTATAAAAACGAATGTTTAACTTTTTTATCTGATTTAGGATTGAAAAAAGAAAATTTAAAATTAGTCGATCATACAAAGGAACAACTTTCATTTTATTCAAATGCAACTACCGATATTCAATATAATTTTCCTTGGGGATTTGATGAACTTTGGGGGATCGCTAGTAGAACTGACTATGATCTAAAAAGCCATGAAAAACATACTGGTGTTGATCTTAGTTATTTAGATCCTATTACCAATGAAAAATATCACCCTTATGTTGTAGAGCCATCAGTTGGTGTGGAAAGATTGATTCTAGCTTTTTTAAACGAAGCCTTAGAAACAGAAACACTTGAAAATGGTACAACACGCGAAGTTTTAAGAATTCATCCTTTTTTAGCCCCTTATAAAGTAGCAGTTTTGCCTTTGGTAAGAAAAGATCATGATGAAAAAGCTTTAGAAATTTATAATAAATTATCAGAAGAATTTGATGTTTATTATGATGAAACTCAAAATATTGGTAAAAGGTATCGCAGACAAGATCAAATAGGCACCCCTTTTGCAGTCACAATTGACCACCAAACTTTAATTGACGATACGATTACGTTAAGATACCGTGATGATATGAGTCAAATTAGATTAAAAGTTGAGGAGTTAATTTCACATCTAAAACCGTTGTTAAAATTTTAGGAGATTTATGGTTAATCAATCAATAATTGATAAAATTAATAATCAAACAGATATCGTTAAATTAGTTAGCGAATTTGTTAGTCTTGAAAAAAGAGGTAAAAACTATTTTGGTTTATGCCCTTTTCATAGCGAAAAAACCCCTTCGTTTTCTGTTTCCCCAGAAAAAAACATTGCCAAATGTTTTAGTTGTGGCAAAGGCGGAGGTCCAATTAATTTTTATCAAGATATTAAACAAATTTCTTTTCAACAAGCGCTAACTGAGCTAGCAAGTCGTTTAGGAATAACGATTGAAGTTGACACTAAAAAAAGTACTAAAAACGACCTTTATTACCAAATAATGGAAAAAACCTTAGGCTTTTATGAATATGCACTATCAAATACCGAACAAGGTAAAAAAGCTTTAAGTTATTTGAAAAAAAGAGGAGTTTCAACCAAATCAATCAAAAACTTTCGAATTGGTTACGCAACTGCTTCTTATAACCAGTTATATGAGTTTTTAAAAGCAGAAGGCTACAAAGAACTAGATTTAATTAAATTAGGTTTAATTCAAAAAAGTTCATCGGATGATTCTTATTACGATTTATTTAAAGACCGAATTATTTTTCCTATCATCGACGAAAATAATCATGTGTTAGGTTTTTCAGGACGAACTTTATCAAAAGAAGAAACAACAAAATATTATAATACAATGGAAACACCGATTTTTAAAAAAGGGGAAATTGTTTATAATTTAAAAAAGGATTTAAAAACTGATGAAATAAATTTATTTGAAGGTTTTTTTGATGTGATTTCTAGTTATCAAGCAGGCTTAGAAAATGGTGTTGCAACTATGGGCACAGCATTAACCGAGCGACAAGCTAGACTATTGAGACGTTATTTTAAAACTGTAACAATCATCTATGATGGTGATCAAGCTGGAGTTGCGGCAACTAAATCAGCGATGACTAAATTAAGACAGGCCAATTTAAATGTTAACGTTTTGACATTACCTGATTCGCTTGACCCAGATGAATTTATTAAACAAAAAGGCGCTGATGAATTTTTAAATTATTACAACACTAATATTAAAGATTATTATAAATACACCTTTGATAACTTATTAGTTGGAATTAATTTAGATAATTCAAATCAAGTAACTAATTTAATCCAAAAAACAACCCAAATGCTTCAAGGAGCCTCAGAAATCATCTATAAAATCTATGAAAAAGAATTAGAAAAATTATTAGGTTTTGAAGTTCTATTAACAACAAAACCACTTCCTAGTAAAAAAACAAAACCTAAAATAAAAAGAAGTTCACAATTTGAATCGGCAGAAAAAAATATAATAGTTGAACTTTTAAGGTCACCTAAATATTTAAAAGAAGTTAAGAAAAAAATTCAAACAACCGATTATGTCAATCCGATTGCAGCCACCCTTAGAATAAAACTAGAAGACTATTATGAGAAAAATCAATATATGACGCTTTCAAATTTTTTCTTAATGTTAGAGCAAGATGAAAAAGATTATGCTGAAAAAGCTTTAAAGGGCAGCTTATCTTATATTGAAGGATTAGATATCGTTAAAGAACAAATTATTGCTTGGTGTGATAAAATAATAGAATATCGCTTAGTTAGAAAACGGGAAGAAATTTCTCAAAAAATTGATGAAACAGACGATCATGAACTTAAACTTAAATTAATGGAAAAAAAAATGAGTTATAAACAAATAAAGAAACGGAGTAAATAAGATGAAATTAGATCAAATAGTAAAAGAAATCATTAAAAAATCTGGACCAGATAAAATTATAATGGAAGAGGCTTTATATGATTTTGTTGAACCTGAATCAGATGATTTTTATGATTTATATAATAAACTTGAACTTGAAGGCGTGACCATTATCGATGAAACTGATTTAGATGCGATTAAATCATTTGATGATGAAGATGACGATAACGATGATTTAGAACTTTTTGATGGTGATGACGAAGATGAAGGCTTAATAGACGATAGCGAAGAAGAGCCAGATGAATTGTCGCTTTCAACGCTTGAAACCGATTCAATTAATGATGAAGAACTGCTTAAAATTGACCTTGAAATGACGCAAGATATTAGAGTTGAGGATTCTGTTAGACTATATTTAAAAGAAATTGGCCAAATTCCTTTATTAAAGCCTGATGAAGAGCGTAATTTAGCAATTAGAGTAGCAACTGGTAGATTGGCACAAGAACAATTAGATTATTTTGCAAATAATCCTGATCTTGAACCAAATCCAGAAGACATTTTAGAACTTGAAGCACAAATAGATGACGCTAAAATTGCGAAAGATCATCTAGTTGATGCCAATTATCGTTTAGTTGTTTCAATTGCTAAAAAATATGATAAAGGTAGTGTTTTATTTCTAGATTTAATTCAAGAAGGAAACATGGGATTAATGAGAGCGGTTGATAAATTTGATTATGAAAAAGGATATAAATTTTCAACCTATGCAACTTGGTGGATTCGTCAAGCTATTACAAGAGCGATCGCTGACCAAGGAAGAACGATTAGAATACCGGTTCATATGAACGAAACAATTAATAAAATGAGTAAAATTCGCCGTCAATTAATTCAAGATCTTGGTCGTGAACCAACCGATGAAGAAATTGGTGAAAAAATGGATTTAACGCATGATAGAGTTCAATATATAAAAAGAATTAGTCGCGAGCCAATGTCGCTTGAAACACCTGTAGGAGAAGAAGAAGATTCATCATTAGGTGACTTTATACCAGATCCTAACGCCATGACACCACACGAATATACAACTAGAGAAGCCCTTTTAAAAGAATTAGATCACGATTTAGGTATTTTAACCGATCGTGAAGAAAAAGTTATTAGAATGCGTTACGGTCTTTTTGATGGTAAAGTATATACTTTAGAAGAAGTGGGACGTGAATTTAGTGTAACTAGAGAAAGAATTCGCCAAATAGAATTTAAAGCTTTAAAGAAATTAAGATCACCGCAAAAACGCAGCAAATTAAAAGAATTATACTCATCATATAAAAAATCATGAAACGAATTGACTTTTTGGCTAGTTTGACAAAAGGTTATCAAAATGTAATTGATATTGGAACTGATCATGGACTGGTTTTAAAAAAAGCTTTCGAAAAAGGTTATATAAAAAGTGCAATCGCAACAGACATTAACCCTAAACCTTTAAATAGTGCCAGAATTAATTTAACTGGTTTTCCTGTAAAATTTATCATAACAGATGGTTTTAATAATATTGATGAAGATTTTCAATTAGCAATTATTACCGGAATGGGTTCTTATACTATTATTGATATTTTAGAAAAAGCTCCTTTAAATAAGACTTTTATTTTACAAAGCAATGATAAAATTGAAGTACTAAGAAATTATTTAACGACAAAAAACTATCACATCACAAATGAATGGGTTATCTTTGATAAATTTTATTATGTAATTATTAAAATAGAACCAGGAAATGAAAGATTAAGTCAAGAAGATATCTTTCTTGGGCCTATTTTAAAATATAAACCGGAAAGAATTAATTATTATAATTCATTAATTAAAAGATTAAAAGAAATTTTAAAAAGTTGTGATGAACAAACTAAAACAGTTGTGTTAGAAAAACTAAATTGGCTAAAAGATAACTTAAATAACAAATAACAAGCACCAGTTTAACAGGTGTCTTTTTAAAAAGTAACTATAAATTAATAGTTTTGATATAATTAAATTGAGGTTAATAAGATGATAAAGTTATATTTATATGAGTTTAACAATCATTTAGAATTTAATAATTTATATAATAGAGTCCCAGAGGCATTAAAAAACAAAATTAAAAATTATAAAAATTTAGATTCACAAAAGCAAAGTTTACTGGCTTGGGTTTTGTTAGGCTTGGCTTTAAAAGATGAATATAATTTAGATTTATTAAATTTAGAGATAAAATATCATGCAAATGGCAAACCCTTTTTTGCTAATAGTGATATACATTTTAGTATTTCTCATTCAAATAATTTAGTAGGAATAGCTATCTCCAAACAAGCAATTGGTTTAGATTTAGAATTTTTTGATTCTAATAAAAACTATTTAAAGTTAAGTCAAAGGATTTTATCTGATGAAGAATCCTTGCAGTTACTAAAAGAAAGCCAAAAAGAATCATATATATTAACTAATTGGGTTATTAAAGAAGCTTATTTAAAGATGACAGGTGAAGGCATTAAGCCATCTACTTTTAAAACAAAACCTATCAAGAAATATTTTAAAATCTTTAAATTTAACAAAGAAGAATATTATCTTGCATTATATTATTTATTAAAAGAAGCAATAAGTGTTAAAATATTAACATCTTTATAAGCAACCATGGTGGAATTGGTAGACACGCTACTTTGAGGGGGTAGTGGCTGAAAAGCTGTGCGAGTTCAAATCTCGCTGGTTGCACCAAATATTTTAAATTCACAGATCCAATAGTGGGTTTGTTTTTTAAATTTAAATTAAAACAACAAAATATATTCTAAAAAAAATGAAAATAGTGTTAATATAATTTGAAAACTATTGAAAAATCTTTATAACAACGAAACGCTTATAAAAAAAAGTTATTTAGATACGAAGTCATGACATGACTAATTTATAGTGCTATAATAATATAAAAGATAGAAAACCTTAAATTTTGTATTGGAGGCGTTTTTTTGAACAAACTACCATTTAGTCTTAAGTTTAATCAACATAAGAAAATCAAAAGACTCATCTGCAATAGAAAACATTATTACAACATATAATAAAATGTATAAAAAATTAGTTTATAAAACTCAACTTGGAGAAAAACCAAAATAAATCATTAATTATAATAATGAAATTTATTACGGTTTAAATCTTATTAGAGAAAAAGGTTTTATTATATCAGATCAAGTAGGTAAAGAAGCTGCCTATAAGAATGTTTAATTATTTAATTTAGTTAATAAATAATAATATATTTAACACCGATTTTTTGATGTAATTAATAATTAAGGGTGAAAAAACAGAAGGAAAAGGTGCCAATATGAAGGCTAATAATTTTGATGTAATTTTTAAAAAGAACGAACTAGGAAATATAGTTTTAAAAGATTTTCAAGGAAACGATTTAGATGGATTAATCAAACATACTGAAGTATTTTTAACAGACTTTTACAACTTTACGCTAAAGATTAATAAAGAAGAATTTGATGAAACAAAAAAAGTATATGTATATTTACGTTCTAAAAACAAATTAAATAAGCGCTTAAAAGAATTAACAACTTATTTAATAAATGCTTTTGGCGAAGATGTTGATGTTGTTTCTGGAGCTGAGAAAATAAAAGACAAAATTTTTATTATTGATATATTTCTCTCCAAATAAAAACTAATAATTTTTAATTGATTATTAAGTAATTAAACTCTTCGGTATAAATATAAATTAGTATAAAAACAAATAATAAAATACCCTATACAGGATTTAACTTTTTCAAGTGTCCTATGTATAGGGTATATTTTTTTAATTATAAATTATCTTTTATGATTATTAAAACCAAGATTCACTAGTATATAAAATTGTATGAGGGTTAGCACTACTTTGATTTAGTAATTCTTTTACCACATAATATCTAGCAACTTGTTCTGGATCAA
>CAZRWC010000040.1:2301-9633 GCA_964603705.1 uncultured Acholeplasmataceae bacterium | reverse complement strand
AGGAAAAAAAATGAGTAAAAAGATTATTAAATCGATGGATGGCAACGAAGCCGCTTCATACTGTTCATATCATTTTACTGAAGTAGCAGCAATTTATCCAATTACGCCATCATCAAACATGGGGGAGTTTGTTGATAAATGGGCAGCTGATGGTTTAAAAAACATGTTTGGTATGCCAGTTAAAGTCATTGAAATGCAATCAGAAGCAGGTGCTGCTGGAGCCGTTCACGGTTCACTAGAAATGGGTGTGTTAACAACTACCTATACCGCCAGCCAAGGATTATTATTAATGATTCCTAATATGTATAAAATGGCGGGAACCGGATTACCAGGAGTAATTCATGTGGCAGCAAGAAGTATTGCTTCTAATGCTTTGTCAATTTTTGGGGATCATCAAGACGTTATGGCGGTTCGCCAAACAGGTTTTGGAATGATTGCCTCTAACTCTGTCCAAGAAGTGATGGATTTAGCTGGAATTGCTCATTTAGCCGCAATCGAAACAAGAGTTCCTTTTGTACATTTTTTTGACGGATTTAGAACTTCACACGAGGTTAATACAATTGAAGTTTTAGACTCTAATGTGTTTTCTCGTTTAATTGATCGAGATGCTCTAGCTAAAATTAGAGAACTAGGATTATCGCCTAACCGCCCAGTTACTAGGGGAACAGCTCAATCTGATGATGTCTATTTTCAATCAAGAATTGCGACTGACCAAAAATATCAGGGAGTAGATGATGTAGTAAATAAATACATGCTAGAAATTTCTAAAGAAACCGGTAGAAATTATGCTCCATTTACCTATTATGGAGCAAAAGATGCAACTGATGTAATTGTCGCGATGGGATCAGTTGTTGAAGCTTCTAAAGAAATTATTGATTTAATGGTTAGTCAAGGTGAAAAAGTTGGTATTTTATCAGTTCACCTATACCGCCCATTTAGTGAAAAATATTTTAAAAATGCTATGCCAAAAACCGTTAAAAGAATTGCTGTGTTAGATAGAACGATTGAATCTGGTTCTACCCATGAACCGCTTTGTCTTGATGTCATGTCAATGTATTACAAAGAGGAAAACAAACCAGTAATAATCGGTGGTATTTATGGACTTTCTTCAAAAAATACTACGCCAGGAATGATTCTTGCAGTTTTTGAAAATTTAAAAGGTGAACAAAAAGATCACTTTACAATTGGTATTACAGATGATGTTGGAAACACCTCATTAACACCAGTTGAATTACCACACGTATTGGACCAAACAGCGAGAGAAGTTTTATTATTTGGTCTTGGTTCTGATGGAACAGTTGGCGCATCAAAAAACATAGTTAAGATAATTGGTGATAATACCAAATTATTCTCGCAATCATATGCGTCATATGATTCTAAAAAAAGCGGTGGTATTACCAGAATGCATTTACGTTTTTCAGAAAACCCAATTCGTTCAACCTATCTAGTAACTGAGCCGCATTTTGTATCTTGTTCACAAGAAAGTTATTTAACTAAATATGATATGTTAAAGGGCTTAAGAGAAGGCGGTGTCTTCCTATTAAATACTAAGCATGGTAAAGATGAAATAGTTGATGTGCTTCCTAATTCATACAAACGTGCATTAGCTACAAAGAATGCCAAATTCTTTATCGTTAATGCGGTTGAAATTGCTGAAGAGATTGGTTTAGGTAATAGAACTAATACAATTATGCAATCCGGATTCTTTAAATTAAATGAAAATTTAATGACATTTGAAGAAGCTAATCGACACATGAAAGAATTTGCTCACTTATCCTATCATAAATATGGTGAAGAAGTAGTTGAAATGAACTATAAGGCAATTGATGCTGGCGGAAATGCTTTAATCGAAGTACCAGTAAAACCAGAATGGAAAGACTTAACAGACGATAAAGTTGTTGTCGATGATAAACGCCCTGATTTTGTTAAAAACTTAGCCGATATTGTTAATCGAATTGAAGGTGATTCGCTTCCAGTAAGCGCCTTTATGCCATATGATGATGCCAGAATGGAACACGGTTCTACAGCTTATGAAAAACGGGGAATTAGTAACATTGTTCCAAGATGGAATGTTGATACTTGTATTCAATGTAATCAATGTGCCTTTGCTTGTCCACATGCAGTAATTAGAGCGTTTTTAATTGATGAAGAAGAAATGAAAAATTTACCAGCGGGTACTCACGTTAAAAAAGCGGTTGGTAAAGGTAATGAAGGCCTACATTATGCTATCAATATTTCCCCATTAGATTGTACCGGTTGTGGTGTGTGCGTTTCTGTTTGCCCTACCAAACCTGAAAAATCATTGAAGATGGTACCAATTGAAGAAGAAATTGCGACTGGTAAAGTAGAATTAGCTAAACACTTCCATGCTAATGTAACTTACAAAGATATCGGGACTGATTCATTTAAAAACACAACCTTTAAACAGCCACTATTTGAATTTAGTGGCGCTTGTGCAGGTTGTGGTGAAACACCTTATATTAGAACTATCACACAACTATTTGGCGAAAACATGATTATTGCCAATGCTACAGGTTGTACTTCGATTTATGGTGGATCTTTTCCATCAACTCCATATACTAAAAATGCTGAAGGAAACGGACCTGCATGGGTTAACTCATTGTTTGAAGATAACGCAGAATTCGGCTATGGAATGAGAATTGCTAATGAAACAATGCGCGATCGAATTCAAACTGTTTTATATAATAATCTTGATAAAATGCCAGAAGATTTAAAGGAATTAGCAAATGAATGGCTTTTAAATAGAGCTTCTAGTGAAGTAACTAGAAAGCTTCAAAAACCGCTAATTAGTAAATTAGAAAAAATCAATCAACCATATGCAAAAGAGTTGCTTGAATTAAAAGATTATTTTGTTAAAGTCAGTCAGTGGATTTTAGGCGGAGACGGCTGGGCTTATGATATTGGTTATGGTGGTATTGACCATGTAATTGCTAATTATGAAGATGTCAATATTTTAGTAGTAGATACCGAAGTATATTCTAATACCGGTGGTCAATCTTCTAAATCAGCTCAAACAGGAGCAATCGCTAAATTTGCCGCTTCAGGTAAGAAAACTAAGAAAAAAGATCTTGCCGCCATCGCAATGAGTTATGGTCATGTTTATGTTGCTCAGATTAACCATGGAGCTTCACCAGCTCAAGTTAATAGAGCATTAAAAGAAGCTGAAAGCTATCCAGGACCATCACTTATCATTGCTTATTCACCATGTATTGAACACGGTATTAAAGGCGGTCTTACAAACTCTCACCTACAAGCTAAACTTGCTAATGAATGTGGTTATTGGCCGATCTTTAGATATGATCCACGATTAGAACAAGAAGGCAAAAATCCATTTAAGATTGATGCCCCACGTGCTCCAAAATGGGATTTATATCGTGAACACTTATTAACTGAAAACCGTTATGCGCAATTATCAGCAGTAAACCCAGATGAAGCAGAAGAGTTATTAGAACAAAACCGTAATGACGCAAAACGCCGTTGGGCTATGTATAAACGTTATGAAGCGATGGATTATTCTATCAATGAATAATTAAAATAAAAATATTTAAAAACTAGGCGGAATTTTTGTTTCCGCCTTTTTTCATGATTAAATAGGTTTATTGTTGCAATTTCATGTTATATTTAGTAAAATTGTAAACATATTAAACTAGGAGTGTGAACTATGAAAACAATTAAAAACATATTTAAATATGTTGCGTTACTAGTTTTGCTAGTAACATTAGCCGCTTGTGGCGCAAATAAGTATCAAATTACTTTTATGGATGAATCAACTATTGTTAGCGAAATGGAAGTCAAATCTATAGATGACTTAATTAGACCACAAGATTTAACTAAAGATGGATACGTTTTTAAAGGTTGGTTTAAAGATTTGGAAGGAACTATTCCTTTTGAGTTTGATTCAATAATTGATTCTAATCTAACTATTTATGCTGGCTGGAATAAACTTTTAGATGTTACTTTCAACACCCAAGGCGGAAGCTTAATTACAGGTGTGACACTTGAAAAAGGGCAAAAAGTCACCGAACCGATTAACTCGCCTGCAAAAGACGGATTTGAATTTGTTGGTTGGTATAAAGATGAAAATGGTAGTGAAGTTTTTGATTTTGGTCAAACTATTTCAAATAATACAACTATTTATGCTTTTTACAAAAATATTTTCACGGTTAGTTTTGATTCTCGAGGCGGAACTTCGCTTAATGATGCAAAAGTTACGGATGGGAATTTGGTTGCTAAACCTACGACAAATCCAACACGTGAAGCTAGCGCTGAAGGCGATGTTTGGTCATTTTTAGGTTGGTTTAGTGATGAAGAAGCAACTTCATTTTTTGATTTTAATAGTCCAATTAAAGGAAACACAACCATTTATGCTGGTTGGACTAAAAATTTAGTTGTTAATTTTGAAGTTGACGGTGGAACCGAAATTAATCCACTTGATCTTGAGGCTGGATCAGTTGTTGAAAGACCGATAACAGAACCAAGCAAAGCCGGTTATGCTTTTGCTGGTTGGTATGCCGATGAAGAAAGAACTGTTCTTTTTGATTTTAATCAAGCCGTTTCTTCTAGCTTAACTATTTATGCTGGTTGGACCGAACTTCATAAAATTACATTTGATACTGTTGGCGGAAGTTTAATTTCTGAAACCGAAGTTAAAACTGGAGAAACAGTCAAAATACCACTTGAACAACCAGTCAAAGAAGGTTATGTTTTTAGTGGCTGGTATTTAGATATTAAAGGAAGATATCCATTTGATTTTGACACTTTAATTGACCAAAATGCAACTATCTATGCGGGCTGGAAACAATTAATAACTATAAGTTTTAGCACCTTAGGCGGTAGCCAAGTAGAAGAACAAGTAGTTATTAAAGGAGATTTTGCAATTATTCCTAGTGAACCAGAAAAAAGCGGATTTGTTTTTGAAGGTTGGTATTTAGATGATAGGTATTTTGAAAGATATGGCTTTGATAAAGCTGTTTACGAGGATTTAGTCTTATATGCTAATTTTGTTGACTCAGCTAAATTAGATGTTTTGATGGCCGATCTTTCTAAGATTGAATTACCTGTTTCAACATCGGTTGATATTACTTTTCCAACCAAAGGGGATTCTGGCTCCACGTTAAGATTTAGAAGTGATAGTCCTAAATATATAAGTCATACCGGAAAGGTAAGTCTTGCCGAACAAAACTCAGTTGGAGCGTTTGTAAATATTTCGGTTACTGCCACCTATAGCGGAGCTAAGGCAACTATATTTATTCCAATAATAATTGAACCGCTCCCAGAAGAAGAGATTAATTCATTTGAAGAAATCGAATTTATATCATTAGCAGAAGAATACGTAGTTAAGCCGGGTGTAATTGATTTTTATTATACTGAAAATGGAGCAATTCCTTATGTAGATATTGGCGAATTTATCTATTTACTAGATGGAGCAATTGATAGTATTGCTGATGAGCCTAAGAAGTATGTTGATGGTGATGAAACTTATTGGGTAATTAGGTATATGGAAATTGTTGAAAATACACCTTCTAATATTACTGTAAAATATATCGTTGAATATTCTCAAAATGATGAAATTGTCCAAAGAGATGTACTTGAAGCCGATTTTGATTTTGATGCTAATACGTTGACTACTGCCGATTTTGACTTCTTTAGTGCCTTAGGAGCTTCAACAGAAACTGATTTTGGTGAAGGACTAACTTACGGCGATTATACAGTGGAAGAAGGCTCACAAGTAGTCATAGAATTTAACAAGTATAGAATCGATTTTGTGACTTTCGAAAGAGATAATGAAACTAAATTTTTAATACCACAAGCAATCGCTAATTTGATTTTTGTAGGTCAAGTATATTATGATACTTATTTTAATGGCGATAAATTATTTGGGCTTGACTCTTATCAGTTTTTAGATTCTTCTGATGAAGGACAAAATGTCATAAAACAAATTAAAATTAGTTCTAAAAACAGCAAAGAAATTCCTGATGACTTAAAACGTTTTAATTACGATTTTATAGCTTTAAGCTTTGATTATTTTTATGGATTAAAAGCTAATGCTGAGGAAACATATTATGATTTTATTGGTAGGAATGCCGATGATTTAATGCATGGAACTAGACAAGAACACTATGATGCGATGTTTAAGTTAATTTATCGATTTGATGACCTTCACACTTATCATCAAATGTCTGGATACTATATATCACCAAGTTATGAAAATAAGTTAACTTTTGCAATGTTAGGCGAAAGGACACAAGCTTATTATGAAGGTTATTGGGAAATTAGTGATCTAATAGAAGAGAAAAAACTAGAACTAAGACGAGTAACACCAGATGGAAAAACCGGTATAGTTACAATTAATTCATTTAATGTTGATACTCCGAAAAACTTTAAAGAAGATATTGATTATTTATTGGCTAATTATCCACTAATCGAAAATATTGTAATAGATATTACAGCTAATGGTGGTGGTAATGTTGGAGCGGTTTGGAGAACATTAGGCTATATGACTGACGAACCAATTATGTACCATTCTTCTAATATTTTAGATGGATCATCTTATTCACAAGAGATAATTGATTTATACCCAGCCTATAATCTAAATTTTTATATTATGATTTCATCAGTAACATTTAGTGCCGCTAATTTAATGGCAGCAACTGCCCAAGAAATGGGAATAGCAACCATTATTGGACTTCCATCAAGCGGTGGAGCCTCAAGTATTGGAGCGGTTATAACTCCGACAGGTGATGTTTTCTTTAAGAGTAGTTTAAACACTATGAGTATGAAATTAAAAGATGGCACAATCGCCAGTATCGAGTATGGTATTACTCCTGATATTTTATTCTTTGATAGTAATGATTTATATAATGACAATTATATTCAAAATGTTGTAAATAAGAATCAACCGCACTAAAAAATAAAATAATATCAAGTTAGGAATCAAAATAAAATAACAATTTATTGAAAAGCCCAAAGAAAACTTTGGGTTTTTTTCTTTAAAATGGCTTTACTCGCACATATATTTATAAGGAGTGACATGAAAACGCTTTTAATTCGGCTGTAAGCGGTTTCTATGGCGAAATCATGTTCTTTTTATTGAATATCTCTTGACTAGACCGTGAAATTGTAGTAAACTCTTTAAAACTATACTTATAGTTTAAAAAAAGGAGAGAGAGATATATGAAACGATTTGCATTATTTGTAGTTGCTCTAGCGGCCTTATTAGTATTAGGCGCTTGTACCGGTAATTATGAAGTTTCTTATGATACTCAAGGCGGAAGTCCTGTATCAGCAGAACTCGTAAAAGGTGGAAAGTTA
>CAZRWC010000040.1:0-2284 GCA_964603705.1 uncultured Acholeplasmataceae bacterium | reverse complement strand
CGTACAGGGTATGAATTCCTTGGTTGGTTTGAAGACGCTGCAGCAACAAAACCATTTGATTTTGAAGCTCCAATTGTTGAAAAGGTAAAAATTTATGCGGGATGGAAAATTATTCCTGCAAAACATACTGTAACCTTTGATACTCAAGGAGGCGGTTCAGTAGCCGCCTTGGAACTTGAAGTAGGGAAATTTATCGCAAAACCAGCAGATCCAATTAAAGACGGTTATAAGTTTTTAGGTTGGTTTACATCTGCAGAAGCTACTACAGCATTTGATTTTATGGCACCAGTTTCTGGTCCTGTAACTATTTATGCTGGTTGGCAAGCAAAATATGTTGCTTCATTTAACGTAAGTGGCGGAAGCGAAATTGCCCCTGTTGAAGTTTTAGCTGGCGCTTTATTAGGAAAACCAGCAGATCCAGAAAAAGCTGGACACCAATTTATGGGTTGGTATGAAGAAGCTGCTGGAACTACAGCGTTTGATTTTAGCCAAGCGTTAGAAGAAGATGTTGAAGTATTTGCAGTTTGGAAAAAAATACATACTGTATCATTTGACGCACAAGGTGGTAGTTCAATTAGTCCAGTAAGTATTTTAGATGGCGCTTTATTAGATAGCGTAGTTCCTGAAAGAGTATCAGAAGTTGAAGGTGAAGCTTGGTTCTTTATCGGCTGGTATAAAGATGCAGCTGGAACAGAAGCATTTGAATTTACAAGTCCAATTTCTGCTGATTTAGTATTATATGCTAAATGGGAAAACCGCTCAGTTTATAAAGTAAGTTTTGATACTTTAGGCGGAAGCGCAATTGAACAAGTAACTGTTGAACACGGTAAAGCGTTACCAGTTGTTGTTCCTCCTGTTAAGGCTGAAACAGATGACGAAGCTTATGTGTTTGCTGCTTGGTATGCAGATGCTGATTTAACAGTACTTTATGATTTAGAAGCACCAGTTTTAGGCGCATTAACATTATATGCTAAATATGATGTGTTACCTAAACACGTAGTTAGTTTTAATACTAATGGTGGAAATGAAATTGCTTCTATTAAAGTTATTAATGGCGAAGTCTTACCGGAAGTTGCTGCACCTGTAAAAACTGCTTCAGAAGAAGAAGTTTATGCGTTTGCTGCTTGGTATACTGATGCTGAATTAACTATTTTATATGATCTAGCTGCTGAAGTTGAAGGTGCATTAACTTTATATGCTAAGTATGACGCTACACCTAAACATCTTGTTACATTAGATTTACAAGGTGGTGCAACACCAGTAGCACATACTTTTGGTACAGCACCTGTTACTGGCTATAGCGCAGGTAAATTGAAGTGGGTAGAACCAGGAAAAGGTGAAATTGAACTTCAAAAAGACCGTGTTCAAATTAACACATCAACTTTTGATCCACACAAGAGTGTTGGAGCGTTCTTAGTATTTTCAATTAGAAATACAGCTGCTAATGCATGGTTAGAATTTGATGTAGCTGCTGCTGGAACTGTTTCTTTTGAAGCTTCTGTTTGGAATCAAAACAATCTTGATAAAGCTAAAGAAGTAGATGGCGGATTATTTGCTCTTCAAATGAAAGTTGGCGATTCTTGGGTTAGTGTTAAAACAGTTGGAGAAGATGGTGTTGAAAACCTACTTCCTTTATTAACTGTTGATAAATATGTCAAAATGTCATTTGCCGTTGAATCTGCAGGTAAATATCGTATTCTTTACTCTGGATTAAGTGAAGCTACTAATAATACAGATACAGCTATTACCGTTGATAACTTAGTATTTAACTCAGGTCGTTCAGGCGCTAGAGTTCTTGATGGCAATGTATTAGCTGAACCAACTCCTCCAATTAGAGATAAAGCTGCAACACATGATTGGGAATTTGTTGGTTGGTATGCTGATGATCAATTTGAAAACGAATACGATTTTGAAGCTAAAGTTAAGGCTCCTATGACGCTTTATGCTAAATGGCTTCCAGTTTGGACAGTCGGTTATGATGTACAACTTGGAGCTGAAATTGAACTTGATGAATCTGAAGTAGTTGATGGAAGATATGTGTTCGAACCATACTTAGATCCAGCACTTCACGAAGATTTAGCAACTAAATTATTAACTCATAGAGTTGATTATTGGTATATTGATGATGAATCAGTTCCATTTGATTTCTTTATAGATTCAATTCATGAAAATTTAGTCTTAAAGGCTAAATGGGTTGAAAGATCATATGTTGAAGTAGCATTTAACGCTAATGGTGGCACTGAAGTTGCAACCGTAACTGTTGAAGTTGGTTCTTTATTAAGCG
>CAZRWC010000039.1:0-9715 GCA_964603705.1 uncultured Acholeplasmataceae bacterium | reverse complement strand
TGTGTCGAGGAACACCTATAACAAGCACATCAATTTTATTACTCTTGACTAACTTAATTACTTCTAGGCTTGCTTCATCATAATTATTTTCAGTAAATCGAATAGTAGTTAAGTTATTAGCTATTATACCTGAAGTAGAAATACTTACTCCAACGGTTTTACTCCCTAAATCTAGACCTAGATAGTTCACGCTATCGACCTCACTTTTGTTAGTGCCTCATCGAGTTTTTCGATTTGGTCGCCACCACCTCTAGCAAAATCAGGCTTTCCGCCCCCCTTGCCATTAGTTATTTCGGCCGCTAAAGCGACTAATTGGCTGGCATTACCTAAGTTTGATTTACAAATATAGGTAATCTTATTATCAACTATATTGGCAATAAATAATAATTTTAGTTTTTTGTTTTCAAATATTTCATCAACTAAATTTTTAATTACTTTATTATCATAATCTTTAATCTTAATTACTACTTTATCACCATTTATTAATGACATATCAAAATCTTTTAAAACGTTATGCTCTTTTTCTTGTTTCAATAACTTTTCATAATCCTTAATTTGTTCTTTATAATTAACAATATATTCCCTATAATTAATTATATCATGATAACTGCCAATTAAATTCGGTTTTGTTATAATTTTAAAAGGATTGTTTTGATTGTTTATTTTATTAACTTTCTCATCTAAATTGTTTATTTCTTTAATAAGTGGCTCTATAAATGGCTTGATTTGCTGATCTAAATTATCACCAGAAACAGCTTCAATTCTAAAAATTCCTGAACCAATCGATTCATAACTTACTATACTAAAGGCTTTTATATCTGCGGTGTTTTTAACATGTGTCCCGCCACAAAGTTCTAACGAATCGCCCATTTTAATGGTTCTTACTACATCGCCATATTTTTCAGTAAATAGAGCCATTGCTCCTTTATTTTTCGCATCTACTAACGACATTTCTTCAACAACTACTAAATTTTGTTCGTTTATATAACGGTTGACTATCTTTTCAACTTCTAAAAGTTCTTGATTTGTCATTGACTCATAGTTATTAAAATCAAATCTTAAAGAAATTGGACTGACTCTTGAACCATGTTGGTTAACTTGTGTTCCTAAAACATCTTTCAAAGCTTTATGAAGGAGGTGTGTAGCTGAATGGTTTCTTTGTGTCTGCCATCTTATTTTAGAATCAACTTTAGCAAATACCTTATCTCCTTCAAAAAATTGATGATCAACTATATGCAAATGTTGTTTATTAGGAAGTGCAATAACATCAATAACTTCAATACCATTAATAGTTCCTTGATCTGAAACTTGTCCTCCACTTTCAGCATAAAATGGCGTTTTATCTAAAACTATACCTTCTTTAAATACTTTTATCACCCTAGAGTTAGACTCTAATTTGTTATAGCCGATAAAGATTGATTGGTCGAGATATTCTAGAAATTCAGGATTTTGAGCTTGCATCGAAGTTTCATCGTTTCTAGCCTTTCTAGAACGTTCTTTTTGGGCTTCGAGTTCGACTTGAAATCCTAAATTATCAACTTCAATTTTATTTTCATGAGCATATTCTAGTGTTAACTCAATTGGAAAACCAAAAGTATCATATAATCTAAAGGCTTCGGCTCCAGTAATAAAAGATTTGGTTTCAATTAATTTGTATAGTTCTTTTTCACCATCAGATAAAGTTTCTAAAAACTTTTCTTCTTCAAGTTTAATTATTTTTTCAATAATTTCTTTATTTTGAACAATATTCGGATATACATCTCCTAATATGGTAATGACATCAAAAACTAATAGATAAAGAAAAGGTTTATCAATATTTAAAAACCTAGCATGTTTTAAGGCTCTTCTTAAAAGCCTTCTTAAAACATAGCCGCGCCCTTCATTAGATAAAATCGCACCATCAGCAAGAGCAACAGTAATTGCTTTAATATGATCAGCAATAATTTTAAATTCTTTTTGCCCATCGTATTTTATCTTAGAAATTTGTTCAACATGGTTTATAATTGGCATAAATAAATCTGTTTCAAAATTTGATTTTTTATCTTGCATTATCGCACAAAAACGTTCCAATCCAGCTCCTGTATCGATATTTTTATGTGGTAATTCAGGATATTCCTCTCTTTTTAGACCTTCTTTAGCGTTAAAACTAGAAAAAACAATATTCCAAATTTCAACATATCTTTCATTATCAATATCGTTAATTAAAAGTTCAATTCCTCTTTTGTCATATTCTTCACCACGGTCATAAAATATTTCTGTATCAGGACCGCAAGGCCCTTCACCAATTTCCCAAAAGTTGCCCTCTAAAGGTATAAGTCGATGTTCTTCAATTCCTAATGCTAACCAAATTTCTTTTGTTTCATAGTCATCGGGATAATAAGTAATATAAATCTTATCCAAATCTAAATTAAACCATTTCGGGCTAATTAAAATTTCATAACCCCATTCAATCGCTTCTTTTTTAAAATAATCGCCAATCGAAAAATTACCCATCATCTCAAAAAAAGTATGGTGACGAGCAGTTAAGCCAACATTTTCGATATCATTGGTTCTAATACATTTTTGAAGATTGGCTAAACGATTTTGTGGTGGTTTAACGCTACCATCAAAATATTTTTTTAAAGGTGCGATTCCAGCATTTATCCATAATAATGTTGGATCATTAACAGGCACTAATGGGCTAGAATCCATAATTAAATGGGCTTTTGATTTCCAAAAGTCTAACCAGATTCGCCTTACTTCTTTATTTGATATTTTCTTCATATTATTCCACTCCATTATTATTAATCTATTTTAAGATAGTCTGCATAAGCGTTTCATTCATAAAAATAAGTCCTAAGGAAAAATTCCTAAGGACGCCATAGTTAAGCGCGGTACCACCTTAGTTCAAACCAAATGAAAGTTTGCCCTTAATTTTTTTAGTTCGTAAGCAGCCTTCAGTTTTTCTGTATAGTTAGTTGCACCTTCCCTAACCTCTCTTAAATGACATTAAAACTTACTCCTCTTAGTCGTTACCAATCTTATTTATTATTGTAATAAAAATTACACACTTATTATATTATTTATTTAATCTTTTTGCAAATAAAAGAAAAAAAGCGAGAATTAATAATCTCGCTAAATTTTTAATTATTTAAGTTTTTCAAAGCCATAAATTTTCCCTAAAACTTGATTAACAAGCTTTATGGGTAAAAATCTATACAAAAAACCATATAATTTATAAATATTGCCAATTATCCTTCTAATTGGTGGTCTTTTTTTAGTTAAATTTTTGTAAATAATTTTACCAACATATTCTTTTGTCATCCCATTTTGCTCATCTTTTTCCATAACTTCAATTGATTTATCAATTCGCTTTCCATAATAAACGGAATTACTAGGATTCTTTTTTCTATTATCAGTAAAACTTGTTTTAGTATCACCTGGTAAAAAAGTTACAACCTTGATACCAAATGGTTTTACTTCTATATGAAGAGCTTCACTAAATAAATTAACTGCTGCTTTGTTTGATGAATAAAAGGTTTGAAAGGGAATTGGTAGAAATGAAGCAACTGAACTTATATTAGCAATTCTACCAAAAAGATTTTTTCGCATAAAAGGAATTGCCGCTTGACATGAATTGATCATTCCAAAATAATTTACTTCAAACATATATTTAATATCAGAAATATCGGTATCTTCAACAGAACCAGAAATTCCCATTCCCGCACAGTTTATTAAATAATCAAAGCGACCATTTTCTTCAAAAATTTCTTGATATATTTCTTTTACTTTTTTAAAATTAGTCACATCGACTTGATAAGTCTTCATTTCATCTGTTTTATAATCATCATAAGAAAGCCCATAAACCAGATAATTGTTTTTAATAAACCATTTAGCAGTTGCCAAACCAATCCCTGAGGATGCTCCAGTAATAACTACTACCTTTTTCATCTAAAAATCTCCTTCAATTTCCGGAAAATCTTTAATTACATCAGCAATAATTTTTACCGCTTCATCAATTACCTCTTTAGTATGGTTGGCCATTAATGAAACTCTAATTAAGCATTCCCCAACATTAGTTGCTGGCGGAATAACTGGATTTACATAAACACCACGATTGAATAACTCATTACAAATACCAAAAGTTCTTTTAACCTTATATGTATAAATTGGAATAATTGGTGTTAAAGCATCAATAATTTCTAAGCCAGCTTTTTGGAGTTCGCTTCTCATATAATTAGCATTATTTTTTAAATTATCAACTAATTGTGGTTCTTTTTTTAATATTTCCAAAGCTTTTAAAGCTGAGGCGGTATTAGCAGGTGGAATAGCGGCTGAAAAGATATATGGCCTAGAATTATGTTTTATATATTCAATAATATCTTCATTTGCTACAACATAACCACCTATAGAGGCTAATGATTTGGAAAATGTACCCATGATTATATCTACTTCTGACTCTAAATTATAATAACTTGCCGTCCCTCTGCCGCCCTGGCCAATTGTTCCAAAACCATGCGCATCATCAACCATAACTCTAGCATTATATTTTTTTGCCAATCTAACAATTTCCGGCAAATTACAAATATCTCCCGTCATGGAAAATACGCCATCAGTTACTATTAGTTTACCGGCTTCAGGATCGCTTTCCTGCAATAACTGTTCAAGATGCTTCATATCATTATGATTATAGCGCACCATTTTACCATAGCTTAATTTGATTGCATCATAGATACTAGCATGATTTTCTTTGTCAGAAAACACTAAATCATGCCTTCCAGCTATACAACTAATAATACCTAAATTGGTTTGAAAGCCAGTAGAAAATAAAGTTGCTGCCTCTTTATTTAAAAAGCTTGCTAATTCATTTTCTAACCTAATATGAATATCTAATGTTCCATTTAAAAATCTAGAACCACTTACCCCAGTTCCATAAAATTCTAAAGCCGCTTTGCTTGCCTTAATAACTTCTAAATTACTAGTTAATCCTAAATAATTATTAGAACCAAACATGCGCATTTTTATGCCTTCCATATCAACAATAATATCTTGTTTTGATCTTAACTCATGAAAATATGGATATAGTCCGGATTTTTTAGCTTCTTTTACAGTTGTATATTTTTCTACTTTATCGAATAAATCCATTTTTTTAACCTAATCTCTTATGTTCTTTTTTATATTGCTGATAAACAGTTTTGCCTCGATTTAAATCTTTAGAAGTCTCTTTTTTTCTACCAAATAATAGTTTAAAAATACCCATTGCACCAATGGTTGCCCATAAGCCAATTAAAAAGTATCTAATTAAATCTAAATAGTAATTAATATGGTCAGTTGCAACATCGGTATAAGGTAATAATAATTTAACACCTTCTTTAATAAGTAAAACACCAGCTAAACCAATAACTAATTTAATTATTTGTTTCCACCAAATTTCTTTTACTTCATATTTTACAAGTTTCTTTTCTAAAAAATAGCCAATTGAAAACGCCACATATGCTCCTGCCGCTTGAAACATCTCTTTACTAAAATTTTCAGTAAAGATTAAAGCAAATACCGCGCCAATAATAAACATACTTAAAATTAAGCCAAAATATTCCTCATTTTTAATTTTATCAAAAATAAAATAGATAAGAAAAACCATTATTATACCAAGTATTAATCCTGCTAATACGTCAGTTATATAATGTTGGGCAAGATACAATCTAGAAAGTGGTATTATAATAATGTTTAAAATTAATAATACTCTAACAAGCTTATTTTTAGTTAATTTCCATGTTCCAAAAGTATTAACTGCTGCTGCTTGACTATGACCAGAAGGAAAAGAATAGCCCTCTGTTGGCGCACCAACACTATGAATCCGATTTGATGCGTGATTAAATGGTCTAGGTCTTTTAATAACAACTTTTAAAACCCCAGTAATTGCGGTACTAAATAAAAAAGCTGTTACAAATTTATAAGCGCCTTTTTTGTTAAAGAGCCAATAAAACAAGATAGCAATAACCATAAATAAATACACTTCACCTAACATTGAGACATATTCAACTGCTTTATCTAAAATGTTATTGCCCGTAATCTTTTGAATGCTTTCTAAGATGTTGATTTCAAAATTAGTCATTTTTTCAAACATAAAATCCTCCTATTAGTATTTAATATATGTAAAACCTGTTGGTTCAACAAACGTATTATCTTTTAAAAAGCCTAGTAATTCTAATTTATCAAGTAATTTTAATCCAGCTTTGTAACCTTCTTGATAATTTTTTATTATAAATTGCATCTCGATTTTCAATGAATCAATTTGATTAGTCAACATGCTATGGGAAAAATTGTCTTTATTTTCAAAATCCAGCAACAAAATATTATTATCTAAATATTTTTTATAATTAAAATTGGAGCCAATCGGAACTGCAATAATAATATTACAGCTTTCTTCTAATAGTGGTTCCATTGGATTTCTTTCTAAAGTCCCACCATCTACATAATAGTTTTCGCCGATTTTAGTTGTTCCAAAAACAATTGGAATCGATGAAGAGCCCATAGCAACTAAAAATGGATCTTCTGCTTCATTTAAACAAAAAACTTCTAACTCATGATTTCTAATGTTAATTTGATTTATTAAGTTGGGATTTTTAATTTTTGACAAAGTGGCATAACCTTTAATTTTACTATTTCTAATCTTAGTTAAGCTTGTTTTACTTTTAAAAAACTCAAACCCTTTTTCTAAATCAATAATACCCTTGTTTTCATTTAAAGACCAATTTTTAGTTAACTCATTATACTCATAGTTAACAAAATCAAACCAAATTTTTTCCATCTGTTCTATTGTTAAATCGGCTAACATCATTAATGCATTTATTGAACCAATCGAAGTTCCGGAAACAACATTAATTTGGTCATAGATTTTTCTTTCTTTTAAAGCCTTTAATACACCGATTTGATATGAGCCTTTGGCTCCACCACCGGCTAACATTAATCCTATTTTCATAATTTACCAATTCCTTTTTTAATTCTAATTTCTTGGTCTTTTCTTTTTAGGTCTTCACGTTTGTCATATAACTTTTTCCCCTTAACTAAAGCAATTTCAACTTTGCATAAAGCCTCTTTTAAATAAACTTTTAAGGGGATAACTGCGTTTCCTTTTTCATTAATTTTAGAAATTAACTTTTTTATTTCACGTTTATTTAATAATAATCTTCTTTCTCTTAATTCTTCATGATTAAAAATATTTGATTTATCAAATTTAGCGATGTGCATACCAATTAGATAAGCACTTTCATTTTTAAAATCAACATAACTATCACCAATATTAACTTTACCTGCTCTAATTGACTTTATTTCGCTTCCCCTTAATATGATACCGGCTTCATAGGTTTCTAAAATAAAATAATCATGATGAGCTTTTCTATTTCTTGCGATAATTTTCATTTTTTCTTTTGCTTTCCTTAGAATTAATAATTTCAAAATCAATTTCTAATCGTTCAAGATTATAACCGATATATTTTACGGTTACAAAATCTCCTAATTTATATTGTATACCATAATCATTAAAATATGATGAAGTTTCTTGATTATAGTAAAAATATGTGTTTAAATTTCTTAATGCTACAAAGCCTTCGATGCCATTTTTTAAAATAACAAACATACCACTTGGTAAAATAGTAATAATTTGCGCATCATAAATATCTTCTTTTTGGTTATTTAAATAATTGATTGAGTTTAATTTTTCAACATCTCTTTCTATTTGCATTGCTTTTCTTTCTTGAATAGAATTATTTTCTAAAATACTAGGTAAAATAGTTTCAAAGCGTTTAAAAGATTTATCAAAATTACTTTTATTAAAAACAAGTGCATGAATAATTCTATTTAAAATTAAATCCGGGTAGCGCCTAATAGGAGCTGTAAAATGAGTATAACAATTTGAATTTAACCCAAAATGTCTTTCCTGATAGGAAACATATTTTGCTTTCATCATAGCTCTTAAGATATAAGTTTGAATGATTTGTTCGTATCTAGTATTTTTAGCTAAATTGGCTAATGACTGGACATTTTTTGGTTTAGTAAAATCTTTGGCTGGTATTTTAAAACCTAACTTAGCTATTTTACTAACAGCATCTTTAATCTTATCTAGGTCGGGTTTTTCATGAATTCTATAGACGGATGGATATTCTAAATTTGTTAAATATAAAGCGACATTTTCATTCGCTAGAATCATAAATTGCTCAATTAAATTTTCAGCTTCATCTTCTTTTCTTAACAAAACATCAACGATTAATTCTTTTTCATAAATAAATTTTAATTCACTAGATTTAAACTCAAGTGCTCCGTTTTCAATTCTTTTATGCGCTAGGTGTTTGGCAATCTTATTTAAAATTATTAAAACTAAATCAAGTTCATCATTACCTAAAGTCTTGTCTTGATGAAAAAACTCATTTACACTTTTATAATCTAGGCGATGCTTAACATTAATAATTCCTTCATAAATTTCAAAATTAATTTGTTCAAAATTTTCATTAAAAGTTATAAAAACTGAAAGACTAAGTCGATCCTCGCCCTTATTTAAAGAACCTAATCCATTTGAAATTGTATGAGGCAACATAGGTATTACTTTGTTACCTAAATAAACGCTTGTTCCTCTTTTTAATGCTTCTTGATCAAGTAATGAGCCTTCCTTTATCAAATAGCCAATATCGGCTATATGTATGCCAACCCGATAACTATTAGCAATCAATTCTAAACTTATTGCATCATCTAAATCTTTAGCATCTAAACCATCAATCGTAAATGTTAATAAATTTCTAAAATCTTGGCGATAATTTAACTCTTTTTCGATGTCTACTTTTATTAAGTCGGCTTCTTTTAATTCTAAATCGTGAAAATCAGTTGGCCAATTGTAATTGTAAACAATTTTTAAAACTTCAATTTCAGGATCATCAACATGCCCGATTGTTTTAATATAACTGCCTTGAATTTTTAATCCAACTATATTTAAAACCCTTACTAAAATTACCGCTCCTTCAATTAATGGGGCATTAATTTCTACTAACTCAAGAAAGTGTTCATAACTATCTTCTAATTCAAAAAACAGTTTACCTTTTTTCGTTTTTTTAACTGTAGCTATAATTTTTTCTAACGGTCTTTTTATAAATTCTAAAACTCGATCATTATAAATATCATATAGAATAATATCACCATCTAAGGTAGAGTTTTCATTATATTTTAAGTCCATAAAATAATCTTTATTATAGGTTAGTAAAAATGAAGAATTACGTTTTTTAGCTACCTTGCCAACAACGATACCACTGTTAAACTTTAAATAATCATTAACAATAATAAGATAACGTTTAAAGTTGTTAAGTTTTTTAATACTATCTAAGTAAATCCCCAGTTTTTCTTCTACAAGTTGTATACTTAAAATATTTGATTTTTCTTCAAAGAATAAATTTAGTAATTCGATCATTTTATTTTCCATATAGTTATTATATCATATATAAATTTAATAAAATTTAATGGATTATTTCACATAATCAAAAAAGACTAACATTTGTTAGTCAATTCTTGATTTTTAAAAAACTTATTTATATAATCAAAACTATTTTCTAAAACTGTCCCATGGTTTTTATTATGAACAATAAAGGTCTTTATAAAGGGATTATCTTTTGA
The DNA here is from genome assembly GCA_964603705.1 of uncultured Acholeplasmataceae bacterium. Classification (GTDB taxonomy): domain Bacteria; phylum Bacillota_I; class Bacilli_A; order Acholeplasmatales; family Acholeplasmataceae; genus CAZRWC01. The sequence goes on along the minus strand of CAZRWC010000039.1, from coordinate 79 downwards.
ATATGGGTAGTATAGTTCAAAGGGGCAAATATTATCAATTGAACCATAGATAATTAATGACTTAGCCTTTAGATTATTT
>CAZRWC010000038.1:0-9791 GCA_964603705.1 uncultured Acholeplasmataceae bacterium | reverse complement strand
ACCCATACCGCTTTCACCAACCCCCCCAAAAGGAGCATGGGGGCTAATTATATGTAATAAACAATCATTAATACATCCACCACCGTAATTAATTTCATTAATAAAACGGTCTTGGATTTTTTTATTATTTGAAAACACATATAATGCTAAAGGACTAGGACGTGATTTGATTTTGTTAATAACTTCAGTATAGTCATTAAATTCTATAATTGGTAAAATTGGTCCAAATATTTCCTCACTCATTACAGGTGAATCCCATTTGGGATTATCCAATAAAGTCGGGTTGATTTGATTGGTATTTTCATTACCAATTCCTCCGAAAATAACCTTTTCATTTTTAATTAGACCCATTAATCTTTGATAATGTTTTAAAGTGATTATTTTAGGGAAATTTGCTTTAAAATAGTCATCATCTTGAAAAGATAAATTTATTTGGTCAATTAAGGCTTTAATAAAGTCAGTTTTAACTTCTTGATGGACTAATAAATAGTCAGGAGCAATGCAAGTTTGGCCAGCATTGGTAAATTTACCAAAGACGATTCTTTGGGCCGCTTTTTCAAGGTTAATTCCTTTATCAACAATACAAGGTGATTTACCCCCTAATTCTAATGTCATAGGTGTTAGGTTAACACTAGCTTTTTCCATTACTACTCGGCCAACATTAGGACTACCGGTAAAGAAAATATAGTTAAATGGTTGATCTAATAGTGCTTGATTTTCATTTCGCCCACCTTCAACAAATTTAACTAAGTTATTATCAAGATATTTTTCACATAAAAGTTTCATAACCCTTGAAGTATTAGGGCTATAATTTGAAGGTTTGACAAGAACAGTATTTCCAGCGGCAATAGCAGCTATTAAAGGATTGATTGTTAGTTGGAAGGGATAATTCCAAGGACTCATTATTAAGACAACCCCATATGGTTCAGGATAGATATATTGTCTGGCTGGAACTTGACCGATTGAAGTTCTGACCCTTTTTTTACGCATCCAAGACTTTAGGTGTCTTAAAAAGTACTTAATTTCACCAATAACAATTCCAACTTCGGTCATATATGCTTCATAACTTGATTTATTTAAATCTTGATATAAAGCTTGATTAATTTCGTCTTCGTTTTCTAAAATAGCAGTCATTAAGTTTTTAATTTGCTGATAGCGATAGTGATAATCCTTGGTTTTTTGAGTATTAAAAAAATCTTTTAAGTCTTTAAACATTTGTTCAATAACACTTTTTCCCATTTTAAGTCCTCCTTACTAAATTTATAATATTTCTAATGTCATTTTGATTAAAAATAACAGGTACTGGATATAGTGGGTTAGCTTCTTTTAAAGCATGTTTGATAATAGTTTCGATATCTTCTTCATTAATATCAAGAAAACTTGGTATATTTAAGTTTGAGTTTAAATCTTTAATTTTATTTTTAAAGATCTGAGCCGCTGTTTTTTGATCGGTTTCTCTAGATGTTAGATTGGTAAGGTAACTTAGATTGGCTAAATCTTGGTTGATTTTATCACCATAGGAATCTAAAATAAAGGGTAGTAAAATAGCATTAGTTAATCCGTGTTCATAATTGTAAAGCGCACTAAGTTGATGTGAAATAGCATGACAATATCCAACATAAGCGCGTGTAAAGGCACAACCAGCATCATAAGCAGCAATTTGCATATCTTTTCTAGATTCAAGTGTTGGATTAGAATAAGAAGTTTCAAGCGATTTAAAAATCAATTTAATCGCATTAATCGCTTTTTCTCTAGTGTATTTGGTATTACTTTTACCTATATAGGATTCAACTGCGTGAGTTAAAGCATCCATTCCGGTTGAAGCGGTAATGTTTTTTGGTAAATTAAGCGTTAAAGTAGGATCTAATAGTGCATATTTAGGAATTAATTTGGGGCTATTAACGGCATATTTTTCTTTTAATTTAGAATCAACAATTACCGCCGCTAAAGTTGCTTCACTACCAGTTCCAGAAGTAGTAGGAATGGCAATTAATAAAGGAAGTTTTCTTCTTATTTTTAATTGACCACGCATCTTAGAAACTGATTTATGATTGTTAATTCGTGCTGCAATGATTTTAGCAACATCAATAGGTGAGCCGCCGCCAAAACCAATTATAGCCTGACAATGATGTTTTTTATAAAATCTAACACCTTCCTCAACTTCATCGATTGTTGGATTTGGAGAAACATTATCATAAATAAAAAAATTAATTTCATCCAATTCTTTTATTAGATTATTTAACAGATTTAGTTTAACTAAATTAGAATCACTTACAATTAAGATGGAATTAATTTGTTTATCGTTAAAAATATTTATTAACAAACTATAATCATCTAAAATAATTGGCTCATACATACCAATAAAAGGAAAGGCAATTTTAAAGATTTTTTGATAAATTCGATACCCGATTTTAAACATAAATATCACCTATATTAGACTTTAAATTTTTTTAGTTTTTTGATTATTCACAGACGTTTTCTTTATATAATTCTAATAATCTTTCAATATTGTTAAATCTAATTGTTTTAGACTCCCTTAAAACTTCTTTTTGATGGTCGAAAAAAAGCAAGGTTGGAGGAGTAAAAATTAAGAATTGGCCACGAAAAGTTTCTTCTTCATCAACATTTATATAATAAATATCAACAAAATGGTACTTTTCATCGATTAATTCTTCAGTCTTTCTAGCGATTGATTCCCCAACACGACAAGTTCCGGTAAGGGCAAAAACGACAATTAATTTTTGATTATTTGAAATTGTTTCTTGAAATTCCTGGTAATTTATATATTTTTTCATTTTATCACCTAATCTATTATACTAATAACTTGTATATATTTTATTTATATCGCTTATTATTACTAATTTATGATAAAATAAGTTAGAAGGTGAAATTATGGAACTTAAAACCTACTTATTTACTATTAAAAAATTTTTAAAGGATCATTTAGCTAATAAGTTTAATGGTTATTTATTGGGATTATCAGGCGGGCTTGATTCTTCGGTCTTAGCAAAATTAACGCAAGATGCGGTTGGTAATGATAAATTACTAGTTTTAGTCATGCCTTGTGAATCAAATCCCCAAGATATTATTGATGCGAAAGTGATTATTGATAAATTCAATTTGCGTTATAAAATAATTGATTTAACACCAATTTATCAAACAATTTTAAAAGAATATGAAAAAAATTCTAAAGATTTTGAAATAACTGAAAATTCAAAAATAAATTTAAAAGTTAGATTAAGAATGGTTACTTTATATTTTTATGCAGCAAGTTTAAATAGTTTAGTTTTAGGAACGGACAATTTATCAGAATATTATACGGGATACTTCACAAAATATGGAGATGGCGCGGCTGATCTATTGCCACTAGTTTGGTTAACAAAGCGGGAAGTAAAAGAAGTAGCAAAGCTGTTAGAAATTCCTGATGAAATAATTAATAAAACTCCAACAGCTGGTCTAGTTGAAGGACAAACCGATGAAAAAGAAATGGGAATTACTTATGATGAACTTGATGATTATTTAATCGGGAAAATTATTTCTCCTAAGGCTGTTCAAATTATTGAAACACTTCATAAAAATAGCAATCATAAAAGAGAACCAATTCCAAGGCCAATAAAATTTAATCGTTAAAATAAGACTATTCATTTAATCTTTTTTATTAAAGTAAAATCAATAATTAAATCTATTATTATAATGAATGAACGACACCAAAATAGTTCTATATGCTAGATATATAGATATTTTGGTAGTTTAGTTTATTTAATCGATATAATAATAGTTTTTTAATTTATTAAGAGAGAAAGGAGCCGCAAGTCTTTTAAAACAAGTCTAAAAAAAAGAATTTATGAACAAGAAAATCATAATTGTAATGGTGACGCTATTTATTATAGCAAGTTTAATAATTGTACTTAAAGAAGAAAAAGAAGTTAATATTGCTTCTAATAAACCAGAATTAATAAATGTTGAAATTAATGGCGAAGTTATTTTTCCTGGTAAATATCAAGTATTAAAGGGAGATAATGTGGGAACTTTAATTAAATATGCGGGAGGTTTTAACTATCAAGCTGATATTAGCTCAGTTAATTTAAGTCAAATATTATTAAATAATCAAAAATTTGAAGTAAAGAAAATAATAATAATAAATCAAGAAAATGCTCTTAAAATAAATTTAAATGAAGCAGATTTTCAAACCTTGTTAAATGTTGATGGAATAACTGAAAATCGGGCTGTTAATATTTTAATTTATCGCAACCAAGTTGGTAAATTTAAAGATATTGAGGAGTTATTAAATGTTAAAGGTATCGGCGAAGTTACGTATAATAAAATTAAAGATTACTTCGTTTGCAGGTGATTATCACTATTATTATTTCGCTATAATTTTGTTATTAATTTCCTTTAAATATTATTATTTTATTCTTTTTTTAATTTCTTATATGATCAAATTAAGAAGAAAAATAAATTTGAAATTTCTTATTATAATACTAGTGATTTTGGGATTATCAATTACTACTAATTATATAATTAAAGAAAAAATATCTAATCATATAGTCGGCAATTATCGGGTTATACAAGTTAAAGAAAAAGAAGCAGTTATAAAAAAAGGCTTTCATAAATATATTATTAAGGGTAATTTTATTGAAGGAGAAGGAGTTTTTATAGAAGGTGATTTTGAGCGATTTCCTACTAACAATACTATAAATGGCTTTAATCCAAACGAATATTATTTATCACAAAATATTTATGGAAAAATTACTAATTATAAAATAATAAATCGAAATAATAAATTTAATTTTAGCTTTTTTCGAATAAAATTGATAAGATATATAGATAATTTTACTAGCCCAACCAAAGAGTATTTAAATAGTTTAATTTTAGGGGATAGTAGTTTTCTTAGTGAGGAAAAGGCTTTACTAAGTAATTTTGGTTTAGCATATTTGGTTGGGCTATCTGGAATACATTTATATATTGTTATTAGTTTTTTTAAAAAAATCTTTTTTTATTTGGATATAAAAGATTCCTATCAAGTGTTAATTATTGGATTTATTTATCTGATATTTTTATATTTAACGGTTAATAAATTTGTAGTAGTTAGGTTGTTTTTATTTTTCGTTTTACATGAGATAAATAAATCTTTTAAACTAAGATTAACGAAATTAGATATCATAAGTATTATTTTTTTTATATTTATAGTAGCTAACCCTTATTTAATTTATTCGTTTGGTTTTAAAATTAGTTTTTTGATTATGACGTTTTTAACTTTATCAAGTAAAATCTTAAAATCAAGATATAAAATTTTAACTTCGTATAAATATTTTATACTTACCTATTTGGTTTCAATTCCCTTACAAATCACTATTAATAATGAAGTCAATTTAATGGTATTATTAATATCACCTTTGATAGTAGTTTTGTTTAAGTATTTTTTAATTCCGTTAGTTCTATTTAGTTTTATCTTTCCAATTATAAATCTATATTCAAATTTTTTTCTTGACTTTATTTACAAGTTTTTAAATTTATTTGTTTTTGCTTCTATCAAAATTAACTTGCCAGATTTTTCGATTGTTCAAATAGTAATTTATATCATTTTATTAAGCTTTATTATGAAAGGTATGAGCCTTATTGATAAAGTGAAAAGAAGTTTAATATTTGTCTTTTTTATAGTATTAATTGCTTTAGAAAATAAAATAGATCCAAGATTTAAAGTGATATTTTTAGATGTTTATCAAGGGGATACGACAATTATTACATCTCCTTTTAATGGCGAAACAATTGTTATTGATGCATATGGAAACATTTTAGAGACTTTAAAAAGTCTTAATTTAATTGAAATCGATTATTTAATTTTAAGTCATGAAGATGATGATCACACAAGAGAGGCGCAAAATCTAATTGATAATTTAAATGTTAAAAAGGTAATTATCAATCCATATGGAACATATAAACTAAATCATCCAAAAATTGAAAAGTTTCAAACTGACGACTACCTAAATTTAAAGTATTTCAATATTGAGTTTTTTGGTCCCGTGAAAAATTATTATGATAATAATGATAACTCCTTAGTGTTTAAAATTTTATATCAAGATGTCGCTTTTTTATTTACTGGAGATATCTCTCAAAGAGCAGAATTAGATTTAGTTGAAAAATATGGTTTTAGATTAAAGGCCAATTATTTAAAGGTGCCTCATCATGGCTCAAAAACATCTTCTAGTCAGAACTTTTTAGAAATTGTCAATCCAGAGTATGCGATTATGTTTTATGCCAAAAACAATTTATATGGTTTTCCCAATCAAGAAGTTATAAACCGATATAAAACAAATAATATAATTTTATTTGAAACAGCCAAGGATCAAACCTTAATTTATGATTCTTCAGCAAATAATATAAATACTTTATATTTCTATCAAAAAAAATTTAAATATAGTATAATGAATTAAGATTGGATGTGTAAACATGCGAGAGAGTTTTTATCTTTATTATGGCGCTGATGAGTTTTTATTAAAAGAAGAAATTAATAAATTATTAAAGGAATTTAATGTAGATGAGTTTAACACAACCTCATATGATTTGATTGAAAATAGTTTTGATGAAGTAATTGAAGAATTAAAAACTGTCAGTTTTTTTGCTGATCATAAAATTGTAATATTAAAAAATATTTATGAATTATATAACAAACCAGAAGTTGAGTTTAAATATTTTAAAGAGTATTTAAAAAAACCAAGTCCTGGGGTTTATTTAATTATAATGACTCCAATTGATGTTGATACACAAAGTAATGAAATTACTGAATTATTAAATATGTATGCCTACAAGGTAAAAGTTGTTTCACCTGATAAGGAATCATTACCAAAAATAATTAAGCAACTGTTTCTAGATGATGGCTATCAAATTGAAACGAAAGCTATTGAAGAGTTAATTCATCGCACAAATTCAAATTACCCAATCATTGTTCAAGAAATAACTAAGCTAAAACTTTATGCTCATGATTCAAAAAACATTACTTTAAATTCAATTCGCTTGATGGTTAGTAAGAATCTTGAAGAAAACATTTTTGACTTAACGGCTGCAATTGTTAACAAAAACCGCACCAAAGCCATTGAAATATATTATGATATGTTAACTTCTCAAGTTAATCCTCATACTATACTAAATGACATTGCTAATCGCCTTAGAAGGCTAATATATACCCAATTGTTAGGAAAACAAAATTATTCTCAAGAATTAATTGCCAAGCATTTTGGTGTTAGCATCGGTTATGCTTATTACTTAATGCGAGATGCTAAAATTTTACGCTTTGATGAGTTAGAAAAATATTTAGACCAATTAACCGATTTAGATTATCAAATTAAATCAGGTAATATGGATGCTAAATTAGGAATTGAATTATTTTTATTAGGGGTTTGATTATGTTGAAATACGATAAAATATTAGTTTTTGATTTTGAAACAACCGGACTTAATCCTCATTTATCGGAAATTATTGAGATTGGTGCGATTCTACTTAAAAAAACTGGGCTTGACTATGTGGTTGAAAAAGAATTAAATTTATTAATTAAACAAACAACCTTATTACCGGCCAAAATTGTAGAAATCACCAATATTACAGATGAATTATTGGAAAAAGAAGGGGTTCTTAAACCAATTGCCTTTGAACTTTTTTATCAATTATATAGCCCTAATACATTATTAATCGCTTATAATATTCAATTTGATATTAAATTTTTAATTAAGTTTTTTAAAGATTTTTTAGGTAATAATTTTGAGTTAAATAATGATTTATTAGATGTTATGGCCGTATATAAAGATTTTCACGAATTTCCTCACCGCTTGGAAAGTGCCTTAGAAGCTTATCCGGTAGGTGTTCCTAATTCGCATCGTGCCAAAGATGATGCACTAGCGACCTATTTAGTATTAAAAAAGATGGTAGAAGAACTACCATCAAAATTTAATTTACAAGAACCATTTCAACTTCAAAAATATATTAATGTAATAGGTCAAAATCCAAAATATAAAGTTCCTTATTACGAAAGGATTAATTATTGTAAATATATTGACCATTACCCTAATAAACAAATTATTTACAATTTAAAATAAAAAAGATAGCACTTGCTATCTATTTATTCTTTATTCTAAATTATTTACTAAAATTGCTAGTTGTGATTTATTTCTGGCAACAAAGTTTTTATGGTAAATACCTTTTGCTAAACCTTTATCAAGTTTTTTATAAGCAAAATTTAAAGCAACTAACGCTTCAGCTTTGTTGTTTTGGCTTACTAATGATTCTACATTCTTGATAGCAGTTTTAACACTAGATTTAAAAGAAGCATTTTGTAAACGACGTTTTTCATTAGTTTTATTTCTTTTGATTTGTTGTTTGATGTTAGCCATGACCGCACCTCCTATATTATAAATAAAGCATATATATTGTATCAAACATAAATTTAAATTGCAAGTTATAAAGAAAGGATTTAAAATATGACAATTTCAAATAAAATAACTATAACAAGAATTTGCTTAATTCCGGTTATGATTATATTCGCATTAATTCCTAGTTTAAATAAAAATATTATGTTTTGGGGTATAACAGCCGGACAATTAATTTTTACGATAATTTTTATAATTGCGGCAGCTAGTGATTTTTTAGATGGATACTTAGCTCGAAAAAGACAAGAAATTACTACTTTTGGTAAATTTTTAGATCCAATTGCCGATAAACTTTTAGTTTTAGCGGGCTTTTTGTTTTTATTAGTTTTTCCTAATTACCATGACCACATTTACTTATATCAAATCATAATTGGAGTAATTATTATCTTATTAAGAGAGTTTTTAGTAACAGGAATTAGATTAGTTGCGGTTGATAACGGTTTGGTAATTGCTGCTAGTAAATTAGGTAAACTAAAAACTATTACAACAATGTTGGCTTTGATTATGATGCTTTTTAATGGCTTTTATTTATGGTATGTTTTTAAATGGGATTATGACTTTTTATCGCTTAGTCTTTTTTGGATAGCGGTTGTTTTAACTTTGGTATCGGGAATTGATTATTTAATAAAAAATAGAAAAGTTATTTTGCAATCTAGTTGATTAAAGTAAAATAAAATATTTTGATTAATATTATATATAAGATATTTATTTTGATTTAAATTAAAAAAATAATAGAAAGGAATAGTATACTTGGTTTTAATTTAGAAGGTATACAAAAAAATAATATGAGTGATAAATTAAAAAATGATAATTTAGAAAAAGCATTAGCGCAAATAGAAAAACAATATGGAAAAGGTTCGGTAATGAAACTTGGTGATAAACCAAAACAAAAACTTGAAGCGATTTCTAGTGGTTCATTATATTTAGATAGCGCTTTAGGAATAGGTGGTTATCCAAAGGGTAGGATTATTGAAATATATGGACCTGAATCTAGCGGTAAGACCACTATCGCCCTACATGCAATCGCCGAGGCACAAAAAGAAGGCGGATACGCTGCTTTTATTGATGTTGAACATGCCCTTGATCCGTTATATGCTGAAAAGATAGGTGTTAATATTGATGAACTAATTTTATCACAACCCGATACCGGCGAACAAGCGTTAGAAATAGTTGAGGCTTTAATTAGAAGTGGCGCAGTTGATTTAGTAGTAGTTGACTCGGTAGCTGCCTTGGTGCCAGAAGCGGAAATTGCTGGCGATATGGGGGATTCTCATGTTGGTCTGCAAGCAAGACTAATGAGTCAAGCAATGAGAAAACTATCAGGAATAATTAGTAAGACCAATTCGGTTGTAATATTTATTAATCAAATTA
>CAZRWC010000037.1:0-9925 GCA_964603705.1 uncultured Acholeplasmataceae bacterium | reverse complement strand
AAATGGCTCCTTCAAAGCTGTCCCCCACTTCCATTTTTATCAGAAACGGATTTGCTAATGTACCTGTACCTTCAACATTGGAAATTTCAATTTTTGAAATTTCAATATCTTCAGTATTTCTACAAGATACTAAAAATAGAGTGAAAAACAATAAAATAAACAAACCAAACCTTTTATTCATAGAACCTCCTCCTTTTATTCAACTGAAAAACCGGTTTTTTAAGCATCCTTAATAATAAGCGACAATGTAAGCGCTTGTATTACCTATATCTTATCACTGTTTTATCAAGTTGTCAACGTTTATTTTAAAATTTTTTATGCTTAATATAAAGTCCATTTTTTTATATAATAGCTTTATTTTTTTGTTGTTTGTTTATAAAAAAATCAATGAATGTTATAATTTAATAAACGTTAATGAGAAATATAAAAATTATATTAAATAACCAAAAAGTCAAAACGCTTAAAATCTTAATCGATTTAATTTCCCAATGAGAAAAAATTTAAACAACTTATAAAAACGGCTTGTTTTATTATGATATCAAAAAAATCCATTCTAATACGATATCTGCTAATAAATCTTTATCGCCTTATGACATTAGAAATAAAGAAACATATATTAAATACAATCTAGATGAAATTATTTCTACTATAATTGTCTGTTTTCATAAAATTGAAGATTTACTCAATGTCGAATATATCGATAATCTTGATATCATCTATCAAAAATATCTTTTTTATATTAAGTAAATTTATAACCTTCTCTCTATTATTTCACGTCTTTATAAATAATAAATAAACTTAAGATTATTATTAAAATTAAAAAAAACAATGGTTGTTTAATAATACAAAATTAACCATTGTTTTTTGTTATACTAATAATCGTTATTTAACCTTTTATCGATCCAGCAGCTAATCCCGATACAAAATATTTTTGTAAAAATAAATAAAGTATGACCATCGGTATCATTGATAAAGTTGTCATAGCAAATACATAGCCCCAATCGGTTTGTGCGTGCGCTTTAAAAAACATGCTTATTGCAACTGGTAAGGTTCGAATCTTTTCAGATTTCAATATTTGTTGTGACCACCCCAACTCTTCAAATGGAAATAAAAAATTGAAAATACTGATCGCTGCAACTGATGGTGATGACATCGGTAAAATAATTCTAAAATAAACAGTAAAGATACTTCCACCATCGACAAAAATTGATTCATCTAATTCATATGAAATATTATCCTCAATGTAACCTTTTAACAAAAAAGTCGAAAACGGTATAACCCAAGCTGTGTAAAATAATATCACACCCCATAAACTATTAATTAGCCTAAATTTGCTCGCTAATTCAAACTGAGGAATAATTAATGCTAATCCTGGAACTAACATTACTCCAATAATTAAAGCAAAAAATATTTTTTTGCCCGGAATATTTAGTCTAGCAAAAGAATATGCTAACATACTTGAAATTATCGTCGATAATATAACTGTTATTCCCGAAACAATTATCGTATTAAATAGATACCTAAAAAAGTTAGTACTGTTTATTACATAAATGTAGTTATCAAGTTTTAAAGTATGAAACGCCGGAAACAATTTGGGAGGATACGAAAAAGCTTGTAAATTATCTTTAAAACTTGAAACCACCATATAATACATCGGTACAATCATTATAAGAAGTCCAATTAAAATTAAAATATATCTAGAAGTTTTCTCATACTTTTTTCTTCGCTTATATTTATTCATTTTACTTGCTCCTTATCTTTAGAAACTCTAAAAATTACCGCCGTTAGAATAATAATTATAACTGTAATAACGACACTTAAAGCTGCTGAGTAACCCATATTTAAAGTGTTAAATACTTTGTAATACATCCACGTTAAAACTACTTCTGTTTGATGCATCGGATTACCGCCAGTTAAAACCTCAATTGGTGTATAGGTATTAAATGCACCGATTAGAAGCATAACTAAAGCAAATAATAGCGTTCCTTTAATGGACGGCAATGTTATATAAAAGAATTCTTGCCATTTATTAGCGCCATCAATTCTTGCTGCTTCATATAATTGTTCTGGCACCGCTTGTAGGGCTGCCAAAAAAATTACCATATTCCACCCAATACCTTTCCAAACACCTAAAAGCATCGCAGAAGATAGAGCAGACCACCTAGATGACAACCATCTTACTGGGCTATTACTAATTTTAAAGACATCAACAATCAAATAATTAATTACCCCCTTGTTAGCAAATAAGTATCTAAATAACAAAGCCACTACTACCCAAGAAGTAATTACAGGCAAATAATAACCCAGACGAAAAGTTGTGCTAAATCTAGTCAATTTAAAAATAATTAAAGCCACTAATAGTCCAAAAACCATTTGTAACGGAACCGTTACAATCGCATAAACCAACGTATTAACTAGAGCGATTTTTGCGATTGGATCTGAAAACACACTAATATAATTGTCAATTCCTACATAAGTTGAAACTTGTTGATAGCCAATTTTCCAATCAAAAAAACTCATAATCATCGTTTTTAAAATAGGATATAAAGTAAATAACATTACAAAGATAATACCTGGAAGAAACATTACTAAAATTCGCCAATCAAATTTATTAAGTTTGCCAACTTTGTGTTTTCTCAACAATTTTTCCTCTTTATTTGTTTATTTTATTTAAGTAATTGATCAATTTCTAAAACCGCATCATCTAAGGCTTTTTTAACGGTTTTAGTGCCAGTAATCGCTTCAGCTACTTTAGTTGCAATAATGTCTTCAATTTCTGACCAATTAGCAATAACTGGTCTGGCTTTTGCTGTTAATAATGCTTGTTGAAAAACTGGTAATAATGGCATAGCTTGAATGGCAGTTTGATTTTGTAATGCCGCTAAATTTACTGGCATTTGACCAACCTTTGCCATTTCAACTTGAGCGAATTCACTTATCATGAATTTAATAAACTTCCAAGCTGCCTCTTGTTTCTTATCACTTGACGTTTTGAATTGCATGAAATTTTCGCCACCTAAAACTGAAATTGAGCCTGCAGTCCCTGGAGGTAACGGAATAGCTTCGAAATTTATATTAGCTGCTTGATTTGATGCACTTCTCCATGGTCCATCCAATTGAAAAGCATATATATTTTGCGCCCAACCATCAGTATCCCCTGTTGCTCCTGGATCCATTGAAGGACCTGCCAATTTTTCTGCTTGATATAAATCTGCTAATTTTTGAATTACGGCAATATTAGTTTCCGAATTTAGATAGCCAGTTGCTTTTTTATTATCTGGAGATAAAACTTGTCCACCTTGACTCCAAATATACGGCCCAACATTCCAGATTCCTGTCCACGGTTCAACCATTCCAATGACATCTCCAGCAGTAACCGCATCTACAGCAACCCATAGTTCATCTAGTGTGGTTGGAACTGCAATTTCTTTTGCTTCTAATAAACTCTTATTATAGAATAAAATTTTTGTATTAGTGTTAGCGGCTATCCCGTAATACTTACCATCCATCAAATTTGAACTATTTGCTGAGTCTAAAACTTTCGCTGCTTGGGTGCTATAATCTTCAAATTTACTCATTTCTAATAATACATTTAAACTTTGAAATTGCGGAACAAAGGCAATATCCCCTCTTAACACATCTGGTAGAACACCACTTTTAGCGCCCATAGTAACAGAATTTTTTAACCCTTCCCACTCTAAAAACACATGTTCAACTTTTATGGTTGGATTATCTGTTTCAAATTTCGCAATCAAAGTTTCTAATACCGCAATTTGTCCATCTGACTCAGAATAGTTATGCCAAAATTCAATTTTTGTTTTCTTATTTCCATTTTCACAACCAACTAAAAGTAAAAACACAAGTAACAATAATACAATTAAAACCGATTTTTTATTCATTTTATTTCCTCCTTTATTTTAATAATCGATCTGGTTTTATATTTTAATAATTAAATATGATTTTGATTCCAATTTTTCGATTTTATTAATGAATCTCGTTAAATTTGCGATTATCTCAAAATCATTATTATTAAACACAATTAAATATCTATCATTTTCATATTCTCGCATAAAAGAATATAAACTTTTATCTATATCAACATGTTTTAAACTACCATAAAGAAGTGCTTTACTGCCATTTCTAATTGAAATTAGTCTTTTAATTGTTTGATAAAATTCGTTTCCAATTAAATCCCAATTCATGGTTTTTCTACAATCAGGGTCATTATCACCATTTATCCCCACCTCGTCGCCATAATAAATAACCGGCATGCCTGGTGTAGTTAGTAAAAATGCATAGGCTAATTCTATTTTTTTAAAATCATTATTAGCTACTGTAACAATTCTTTTTGTATCATGAGAACCCAAAAGATTATATAAGACATTATGTGAAGGTTTAGGATAACGAAACATCAAGCTTTCAACTCTTTCTTGAAACTTGCTGTTATCAATTTTATTATCTATAAAAAAGTTAATAATATTATCGCGATATAAGTAATTCATAACTGAATGAACTTCATTATTATTAAGATAGCTACTGCCTTCTCCCCAAGTCTCGCCAATCAGCAACACATCGGCTTTAAACTTTTTAAGATGTGTTGCAAGTTCAATTCTAAAATTTTCATCTATCTCATCATAAACATCAAATCGCCAGCCATCAATATCGGCTTCTTTTATCCAATATAATGCAACTTTTTTTATAAATGTTCTTAAATTTTCTGATTGATAATTTAACTTCGGCATCCTTTTATAATCGCCCACTGCTAAATAATTAAAACTATCAACATCTAAAAACTCGCCATCAATAATAAACCAATCATAATATTTTGATTTTTTTTGTTTTTTGATGACATCTTGAAATTGATATGACATATAGCCAATATGATTAAAAACACCGTCTAAAACGATTTTTATATCATTTTGATGAGCTTTTTTAACTAAATTGATTAAATCTTCTTTTCTTCCGTATAAAGGATCTATCTTCAAATAATTAATCGTGTCATATTTATGATTTGCTTCACCTTCAAAAATAGGTGTAAAAATAAGCATTTTTATGCCAAGTTCACTTAAGTAATTAATTTTATCGCTTACGCCTTTTAAATTGCCCCCATAAACTTTTGTTCTATCCGGAAGTTCATTCCATGCAACAATTGCTTTATTCGTTTGATTTGAAATATTAAATCTATCTACAAAAATATGGTAACCAACTCTTCCTTCAGCCCAGTTTGGAACTTTAAAAATATCACCTTCATTAACATATTGTAATTCAAAAGGTTTATTAGGCCGTTCCAATGTTAAACCATCTTTTCCATAATAAAAAAATTGGTTCCCGGCTTTAAAAATAAAGATATAATTTAAATATCTAAGTCTTTCCTCAAATTCCAATATTACTTCATAATATGGGCTAGTTTTTTCATAAGAAAAATTTCCCATTTTGACTGTTTTGGCCTCATGTTCAAAAAACCTTTTCCAATATATAACACTGATTTCTTCGATAAAACCATATAAAACTTCCAATTTAATATGAACTTTATTTAAAGATAATGCGACAACATATTCTTTGGTTTCAAAATGTCTAAGTTGTATTTTTTGCATAACTATTCCTATCCTTTATTTAGTTGTATTTCTTTTAATAATTTCCGTACCAACTAACAAACCTTGATTTTTACAATTCTTATCATCAATTTTATTAAAAAGCATTTTAGAAGCTTGAAAACCCATTTCAAAAAGGTCTACATCTACTGTTGTAACTTCCGGATCAATTAAAGTGGCAATTCTTCTAGAATCATAACTTATAATTCCTATATCTTTTGGAACACTCAAACTTTGTTCCTTAATAGCTTTTATAACGCCAATACTAAGATTATCGTTGCCACAAATAATCGCATCAAAAATCAATCCTTGATTAAACATTTCTTTAGTTTTTTTATAACCATCAATTTTATTGTTATCACATTCGATTATTAAGTTGTGCTCAATTTTAATGTTTCTTTCCTCTAAAGCTTTAATATAACCTTCAACCCTTCTTTTACTAAAATCTTTTGTATCATCCTTACCAATAAAAGCGATTTTTGAATAACCCATATTTAAAAGTTCGTAAACAGCTTTTTTAGTTCCGCGGTGATTATCAATATCAACCCAACTAATATTTTCTTCAAAATAATTAATCTCTCCGATCGCGACAAATGGAACATCTAATAATTTAAGTTTTTTAACAAGATGAGGCGTTAATATTGATGTAGGTAAAATAATCCCCTCAGTCCTCTTACTCTTTACCAACCACTCAATAATATTATTGCGTTTTAAATTTGTATTAAGATTGGCTACCATCAAACTAAAACCTTTAGTCGAACAATAATTTTCAATTCCATGCATAATTTCATAAAAAAATGGATTTTGAAAAGATTTTGTGTCATCTAAATCAATTAAAAGAGTAATAGTATAGGATTTACTATTAATAAGTGCTTTGGCAATTTCATTTGGACTGTAATTTAATTCTTCGATTGCCTTCCAAACTTTATCTTTAGTTTTTTTAGAAATGGATGAATTATTATTAATAACTCTTGAAACAGTTGAAGTTGATACTCCAGCAACTTTGGCTACTTCCTTAATATTAGACATAGAATCCCCTTTCATGCAATCGATTGCATAAATTCTTTAAAAAATAAAGTTGTTTACCTTTATTGTCGCAAAAAACAGTCTTTATTATGGTGCAAACGTTTTCACAAATTAAGTATATCACTATTTTTTTTAAATGTCAACCCTAAATTTATAAAAAGATATTTATTATAAAAAAATCAAAATATTAACCAAATTAAAACGCAAACCCTAAACTAATTTAAGTTCGGATTTGCGTTTATACTAAACTGGATTATTAGTAAATCCCCAACTGTCATCTGATAAATCATCATCGGTAATAACGATGGTAAAATAACGGGTTCTAGTAATTGGACTATAGTTAATATAATAATAGTATCCTTCTAGATTAGAAATGTTCGTTGACATTTCTTTTAGCAAATTATTAGGATCTACTTCTCCTTCATAAATATAATACTTTTTGTCTATATTTAAATAGAAATGATAAAAACCACTAAAGTTGTTTCCTAAAGAATATAAATATGAATCGGTTGTTTGGTTATTAACAAAGTAAAACTGCGAAATTCTTGATTGAATATCAATAATTTCATCAAATTCTGGCATCTCACTAATTTGATCAATAATAAAATCAGGTTCTAACTGGTTTCCATCTTTTTTAACATTATAATTGTTAATCATGATTCTTAAAATGGTTTGATTAAATTTAGCTACATCATCAATAAAGTAATAATTAGTTCCATCAAAATACATATAAGTTAAAACCGCTAAAAAACTATAAATAATATCTCTAACCGAAATGAAATAGGTTACTCCATTTTGATAATTATTGCTTGCTATATCAGATTCCGAGACAATTCTATACTCGATGTAAGGTAAAATCGCATTACCTTCGCTATCAAATTCTAGTGAACCCGAAAATTGATCAATTGTATAGTTGGCAGATAATGAGGCATTAATTTCCGCCTCAGTTGAATTTTGATCAACTAAGTCGCTCCATTTAGCAACTCTTACGCCGTTTTCTTCCTCATAGTACTTCCTTTGGATTTTAGCACCAATTGGCAAATATTCAACCAATTGAATTGGCATATAAAAATCAAGTGGTGTACCTGAAACCTCACCATTGATACGATAATACTTATGGTTTTGAGTATCAGAGTTATTGTAGTCGATTCCTAAACTATAAATACCTAAATTATAGTTGCTGTTAATTACGTTATTAACATCAACTGCTGCTACAAACGGATACTCAATTCCTGGTACAAACTCAGAAAACTTAATATTTTTTAAATAGGCACTTGTACCTAATCTCTTTTCAATTAATAAGTTACCAGCATCTAAAATATTATCATCTCGTTTATATTTAATTTCAACTAAATAATTACCTGGTTCTAAACTGACATCAAAGACGATATTTAAACGATTACTAACATTATAAGACATACCGATTGAATCGGTTGTAACTGCAATTGACTGGCCATTTTCATATTTATAAGTAATAATAAATTTATCGACATCATAATAACTACTGTCCATATTATAAACTAGTCCAAAGGTTGTTCTATCAGCTTCTCTAGTTACAAAGTTTTCCGCTACGGTCGGTAATAAATCTTCATCTTCTCTAGCGGCAATTCTAATATTATTTTTATAATAGTTTGGCGCTAATTCTTTTTCTTTCATTAAAGTTGTAACTATTGCACCATCGGCTAAAGTAAATCTCACTTGATATTCTTTATAGTGTTCGTTGCCAGTAATATCTAAAATTTCAATTTTCGCTATTTCAAAAAACGAACTAACTGCAAAATTATCTAAAAAAGGAATATCATATAAATATCTCGCTAAATAGGGCGTTTGACTATATGTGTTGGTTACAAATGCTACTTCATAGGGCTGATTATCAATAAACTCGAAATCAAATTCATATCCAAAAGCAAAATCAGCACCACTTCCATCAAAATAAGTACTAGTATTTGGTCTAAAGTCAAAGATTTGATGGTTTCTTGTTAAATTATAATTAACGGTTAAAGTTTGTTCACTTTGATTTTGATATAACTTATAATTGATTTGATATTTACCATTTCTTAACAATTCACTAAATTCGATTAATGAAGTAAAAGTGGTTTCGCCACTTTTTTTAGGTTGACTATTAATTTGATAATATTGTTTTTCAATTTCATGTAAGACATCATCACTATCAACATAATAAATTTTGATATATTCATCAATAATATAGCCCGGTGCTAAAATGTTACTACTATCTAAAAAGCCTAAATTTAAGCTGTCACTAAAAAAGATATTAGTTAAATTGTTTTGAAAATCAGCACCATCAATACTTATTTGTGATAAAACAGGTTCAGCTTGCGTCGTCCCATTTTCTACTTTTAGATAAACTTGATAGGTGGTCGCAAATAAAGAAGTAAAGGTATTATCTTTGACTGCTGATTCCGAATATGAAGTAAATTCACCAATTTTATAGGCCTGATTATATGTATAATTACTAGGTAAGGTTAAATTTAAATCAGGCGATAAATCAATTAAGGTTCCATTATTATCTTCAAAAGGAATTGCCACTTTTAAACCTGGATTATGATCAATAAAAGATTTTAATAAAAGTTGTAAGTCAGAATTATTTTCATTTACTCCTTGGACTCTAGCAATTAGTGCATTTGATGGTAATAAAGCTTCTAAAATACTAAAATCAAATTCGCGATTCGTTCCAATCAATTTACTATTAACTATAAAAGTAAGGGTTTTATTGTCGTATTCATTTTCAGCAAAACCATCATAATAAAGCGTTCCAATTAAACTATCTTTCATAGTAACTAGTTGATCATCTTCTAATAAGTCGGACTTTTCATTTAATTGGGTTTGATATAAATCTTTTACATAGACTTCTAATAAATCTTCATAGCGCTCATCAGCTATTAAATAGATATCTAATAATTGGTCATAATTTAAATTGTTTGGCGCTTGATCAAAGATTTTTTGTAAATTATTAAGATTAACGTTTCTAGGTAAAACCGAACCAAAGGTTGAACCTGCTGTTGTTGATAAAACATACATGCCATTTTCATGGCTTGCTTTTAACCTATCGGCTAATAAATCTTTAATCGCATAATAAATAAACGAAGTTATCGACTCGCCAGTTGTCAGCTTGGTGTCTTCGTTTCTCATCACGAAATCTTCGTGATAGACATATTCTTGACTATTACTTGAAGCTGTTTCGCTTATATATGGTGTTTGTTTAACTCCCACAAAAGACCTTGCAACGCTTCCTTCACTACCGCTTCTTAAAATTAAAACTCCGCCATAAAGCTCATTTAAGGTAAAGT
>CAZRWC010000036.1:0-10027 GCA_964603705.1 uncultured Acholeplasmataceae bacterium | reverse complement strand
AAGAATTCTTGGTTTGTTGTTTACTATCATTATTCAGTTTTCAAAGACTTAAATTGCATCCGTTTTTACACATGCTTTAATATATTAACACTATCAAATAAAATTGTCAAATATTTTAACATCTATTTTTAATTTATTGTTTTTTATTCGTATAATGCTTTAAAAAAGGGCTTAAAGCCCTTTCTTTAAATTATTTAAAACAATCTTATTACATCAAAAACCGAAACATAAACCATCAAGGCTAACAATAACATCAAGAAAACCAAATTAATATATGCTTCAATTTTTTTCAACTTAGGTGCAGATACATCAATGACGTTTTCATGTTTTCTAATTTTTCCTTCTTTAACCATATTTCTTTTCATGGCTTTTAATCTTCTGTTTGAAAGATTTAATTGTTTTTTAACCCCTCTTCTTCTTATCGACATAACTAACGCTTCAATAAGTAAAAAGATAATTCTTCCACCATCAAGAGCCGGAATCGGCAATAAATTTAATAAACCAATATTGATACTTAAAAAGGCGGTAAATAAAATTAAAGCAGTAAATCCTTGCGTCCTAACATTACCTACTATATTAAAAATACCAATTGGGCCCGATAAATCATTCGCACTCACTCCTGATTTTGGTGTAAATAACGCCGCTAAAGTACTAAATATTTGTTTGACATTATTACCTATATCGACAACGCCCATTTTAAGTGCATATACAAAATCAAAATGATAGTTTCTTCCAATTCCAATTGTTATTTGCATTGGAGAAACTCCTTGGCCTTCGTAAACCGTACTTGACATAACTTTATATTTTAACTCATGTAAGGTTCCAGCCCGATTGATTTCTAAAACTATTTCTCCACCCTCAACATTTTTACTAAAATCATATAATTCTTGCCAAGTATAAATCCGATTACCATTAATACTTCTTACGATATCACCGGCTTTTAAGCCCGCTTCTAGTGCTTTATTATAACTTGTAGTAACTACTGGTCTTAAATCACTTGGGTTAGCTGTTCCTGAAAAACCCAAGATATTAACACTATATAAAGGGTAGATGGTGGCACTGTTTTGGGTATTTGAATCTTTTGATAAATATTTAATCTCGATTCCATAACCAATATTTTTATATGTTCCTGTAGCTATATCGCTCCATTTATCAATTTGAACGCCATTAATTTCAGTTAAAGTGTCACCCACTTCTAAAATGCCTGCTGATGGGCCATCAACTAAATTAATAATTGGGTTTTCACTTGGTTTGCCAACGATCATATAACCGATGAAAAACAATAAAAATGCCAAAATAAAGTTCATTAAAGGTCCAGCAAAAATTATTAACACCTTTTTCCATAAAGCTTGGGTATCAAACAAACGGCTTTTTGGCGTAATTTGAACTTGACTCTTTTTCTTATATACATATGTACATTCTTCACTAATTTTATAGTTTTTTATTTGATTATCAACTTTTAGTTCTAAAAAGAAATCTTCAATCTCACCTTCAAACAATTTTAAATTCGTAATTTCTGCTTGAAATTCGCTTGCTATTTTCTTATTTAAAATTATTTGTGAAATCAAACCGGCCTCATCTAAATTAATTCCAACCGTATCACCAATTTTTATTGGCAGTTCTTCGGCACCCGATTCTCCTGCCATTGAAACGTAACCTCCAATTAGAATTGCTCTAATTGAATAATTAGTTTCTTTATAGCGCTTTTGATAAAGGGTTGGCCCCATTCCAATCGAATACTCATGGACTAAAACATTAGCTTTTTTTGCGACAAAAAAATGTCCTAATTCATGTAATAAAATAATTAAACCTAAAACCACTACAAATGCTACAATATTTAATATTATTCCTGTCATCTCTTTACCTCGAATATTCTTTTAATATTTTTGTTTGGATCACTTGATTTGTTTTAACAATATCTTCCAAACTTGGATTTAATATATTTTTAAAATCTTTTACTGTCTTAAAGATTATATCTTCAATCTCACTAAAAGCAATCTTTTCTTCTAAAAACAATTTAACTGCTGCTTCATTAGCAGCATTTAAGACTGTCGGCATCAATCCGCCTTCTTTTGCTACTTCATAACTTAATTTTAAAAGCGGAAATCTCTTAAAATCCATTTCTCTAAAACTTAACACATCTAAATCTATTTCACTTTGATAAGCGTAATCACCATAATATAAGGCGTTTTTAATTGGTAATTTCATATCATTTAATGCTGAAAACGCCTTTACTTCACCATTATTTAATACTATCATCCCATGAACTAAGCTTTCTTTATGTAAAATTGTTTCAATCTTATCATAAGGCAAATTAAATAAATAATGAGCTTCAATTACTTCTAACCCCTTATTCATCATGGTTGTACTATCAACCGTAATTTTTGGACCCATTATCCAATTCGGGTGGTTTAAGACTTGACTAACCGTCACATCTTTTAATTGATCGCGCTGATAGTCTCTAAGGCTTCCGCCACTAGCAGTTATAATTATTTTTTTAATTTCGGTTAAATCAATTTTTTTTAACAAATTATAAATAGCATTATGTTCTGAATCGATTGGAATTATTTTAACTTTATGTTTTCTTGCTAAATTCATGACAATTTCACCAGCCATGACAAGCGATTCTTTATTAGCTAATGCTAAGTCTTTTTTTGCTTTAATTATTTCAATCGTCGGTATTAAACCACTTGCCCCAGATAAAGCATTAACAACTAACCCTGGTTTATGATATTTAAGAAGTTCAATTAACCCTAAGTCACCTTGTAAGAACTTAATATCAGGATACTTTTTTTGATAATCTAATAAATTATTTTCATCTCTTAATACCGCTAATTCCATTTTAAAATTATCTAATATTTGATAGTTAACTTCATCCTTTCGACTTAAAGAAACTCCAATTAAATTAAAATTAGCATCATCTTTAATAACTTCTAATGTTTGTCGGCCAATTGAACCACCAGCCCCTAGTATATAAAGATTTTTCATCTAAAAATTAAACCCATAAATAAAATAATTAGCGCTAAATACATACCACCAAATATTGCTGAATCAAAACGATCTAAAACGCCGCCATGACCAGGAAAAACATTTCCAAAATCTTTAATTTCATAAGTTCTTTTAAACTTTGAAGCAACCAAATCACCAATTTGCCCTACAACTGAAAGGGTTATAGTTAAAAAGATTAATAACAAAGCATTTTTCCAAACATAACCACTATCGCCGTTTTTTAAAAATGATGTAGTGTGATCGAAGATGGTCCAATTTAAATTATTTATGTTAAGTAAGCTTCCAGCTGGAAAAATTTTTCCATAAAATATTGCAAACAAACTTCCTATAACCGTCCCAAATACCGTACCAGCAATGGCGCCTTCCCAACTTTTTTTAGGACTTATATTAGGAGCCATTTTATGTTTGCCAAATTTTACACCAAACAAAAAAGCAAACACATCGGTAATAATAATTGTTAGAAAAACATAAACTAAAAAACAAGAACCAAAGCGCTTTAAAATAACTAAAGAGCCAAAGCCAAAACCGACATAAAGTACAATTGTTAATACTTCTACCAACTTTTTAACTTCAAAATCAGGAACAAATACCCTAATACTAAAAATTAAAATCACTACTAGCAAAAGCCCCATAGCGATTCCATCTTTAAGTTCAGAAGGTCTAATAAAACTAAAATCCCATAAGTTTCCTAAAACAAAAAAGACTAGCAGCGTTAAAATAAGGGTTATTATTTTAACACCAAGATGAAAATCATGCTTTTGACTAAACATATTAAACATCTCATATACCGCTAATATTACTAATAAACCTGTTATAACCTGAAAAGCTATTGTTACTGCTAGCACATCAAAAATGATTAGCGGCACAAATATTAAGGCTATAACT
The DNA here is from genome assembly GCA_964603705.1 of uncultured Acholeplasmataceae bacterium. Taxonomy (GTDB): domain Bacteria; phylum Bacillota_I; class Bacilli_A; order Acholeplasmatales; family Acholeplasmataceae; genus CAZRWC01. Next base: position 6,133 of record CAZRWC010000036.1, on the reverse strand, counting down.
AAAGCCGTAATAATTCTTTGTTTCATATAAACCTCTTCCAAATTCTAATTCTTAACAATTATAACATATATTCACAATTTAATCCTATTATATAACTTATAAAATAAGTTCAATAAAATCACTTTTATGGTGTTATAAACCTTTTTAATTCTTCTATATAAAGGTGCATATAACGACTTAAAAAGTCTTCATCTTTTTTACCAACTCTTTGACTTCTAGCAAAATTTATAAAAAACGGAACAATAAATGAAGAAAATATTATAACATATTTTACATTTAGTTGATCTTTGCTAACATTAGGAAAAATGTTACTTAATTGCCCTAAAATCATTTCCATAAACTCATAGTCGTTTAAAAAGAAATCAATCAAAATATTATCCTCATCACTCCCAGAAGCCATCTGCAAAAACGAATAATTAATAATCCCGGTATTATTGTCTGCAAACTTAATAATCATTTCAATTAATTCAATCATTAAATCATTAAAATCAAAACCAATTTCTTCGTTTTTTTGAATTGATTTTACTATTTCATTTCTTAAATCGAAAATAACTTCTTCTAAAATAATTTTAATTAAATTATCTTTGCTACCAAAATAATAATTGATTGCGGCAACATTTACATAGGCTTTTTCTGCTATATCCTTAATCGTTAAATTTCCTTGTTCTTTTAAAAGTGTCTTAGTCACATCAATTATTTGTTGTTTAGTTTGATTGTTATATTTGCTCATTGATTTACCCCCTAATTCATTTTCTAGGTTTATTATACCGTTTTTAATACAAATTGTAAACATATATTTTAAACGAGCATTTAAAACGCCCAATTTAATTGTTTCTTTTAATTGGATTATCTTGATAATGTTTACTTATTAATCAATCTATAATATAATTAATATAACAATTAACCACTAATTATTAGTTGTTGATTGTCTGAAAAAGGAGATTAACATGGTAATTATTGAAGCGAAAGAAATCAAAAAAGATTATTATAACCATAAACTAGTAACACCCGTTATTAAAGGGATAAATCTATCTATTAATAAACAAGATTTTATCTCTATTGTGGGTCCTTCTGGCAGCGGTAAAACAACGCTTCTTTATTTACTAAGCGGGCTAGAAAATTATACCTCTGGTAATATCACCCTTTTTGGACAAGAACTTTCCTCTTATAACGAAAAAGAAATTTCTAATTTAAGGCAAAACAAAATCGGCTTTGTCTTTCAATTTTATAATTTAATTCCTAATTTAAATGTTTATGAAAATGTTTTATTAGCAACCGTTATCGCTAATAAAAGCGATAAAAATCAGGTTGAAAAAGTTTTAGAAATGGTTGATATGTTAGAATACAAAAATTATTATCCCAATCAAATAAGCGGAGGTATGCAACAAAGAGTTGCCATTGCTCGCGCTTTAGTAAATGATCCTGAGTTAATTTTCGCTGATGAACCAATTGGAAACCTTGATTATCAAAACGGTATCCAAATCATGAATATCTTAAAAAAATTAAATCAAGAATATAACAAAACGATTGTTTTAGTTACCCATAATGAAGATATGATTAAATATGGAACCAGATTTGTAAGAATCATTGATGGAGTTATTACTGAAGATGAAAAAGTTTTGGGATAAATCTTTGTTTGGTTTAAGATATGCTTGGAAAAATGTTTTTTTCGGCAAGCTTAGATCATTGGTTTTATTAATAACTTTCATCTTAATTTTTGTAGTAACTTTTTTAATAATTTCTTTTAAACCTTTAGTAAAAGAATATTTTTATCATAATGTTTATGAGGAATTTGGCGATTTTGATTTAGTTTTAGGAATTGATGCCAATACTAATTCAAGATTTTTTTCTATTAGAAACTTAAATAACGATCAAATAAATGATCAAATTCCGCTTTTTCAAATAAACACCCTCTTAACATTTAAAGATAGCGATTATGTGAAAATTTTAGCCGGTCAACTTAGTGATTTAAAAAAATTAAATCCTAAAGTTTTAACAACCGAACTCAAAGCTAATGAAATTATCATTAATCGCTATATCGCCAAAAAATTTAACTTAAAAACAAATGATCAAGTTAGCTTACAGTTTGATCAAAAAATTAATTTCAAAGTTATAGAAATTGTTGATAATCAAGGTCTTTTAACTAATAATAGTGTTTTTATCGATAAAGATTCCAATTTGCAATATTTTCTAAACGCCTTAAATATCTCTGGCTTTGATCCAAATGTTTTAAAAAACCTATATAATATAGTTTATTTAGATGTTGCTGATTTAAGCGTGGTAAATGAAATTAAAGCCATCAATGATTTTAAAACCTTAAGTTTAGAACCGACCTATAACCATGCTTTATTAGAACAAAATATTTCGAGTGCTGTTTCTAGCTTAACCGTTATTTTTTTATTTGTTTTATTAGCTGTTTTGTTTGTACTGCAATCTATCTTAGCTATCTTATTTAAAAAGAGAATTCAAGATTTAGGAATAATAAAAAGCCTTGGCGGTAGTAAAGGTTTCTTTTTCCAAATTATTTTAGCCGAGGTTTTTATTTATGTTTTATCTGGTTTTATTTTAAGTTTAATTTTATCAACTTTTGTAATAAACATCGGCCTTTCTTTTCTTGGCTCTAATTTAATTTTTTATTTTGATTTTTTAACAATTTTAAGCGGGTTAGGCTTAGTATTGCTAATTTCAATTACTGTATTATTAATTAGTTATTACCAAATTCATAAAACTTCTGCTATCGCCTTAAGTAAAGATAACAAATTAATTACCAAATCAATTAGTTATCTTTATTTGCTAGTTTTAGTTGTTTTATTATTACTTAATTTATTTTTAAATAAAAATATCGCCTTAAGGGCAATATTTACTGTAATAATTGTTTTATTTTTAGGCTTTTTGAGCTCAAAACTATTAATACAATTAGGAAATTTATTCAAAAGTAATGGCACCTTTAAGTTAATTGCTTTTAAAAACATCAATCAAAACAAAACCATTCGACACAATTTAAACATCATTTTGATGGCTTTTTTCGCGATTATCTTTTTGGGTATTACTATTGCCGATTTAAATGTTAGCTCTGACCATTACATAAAAGATTTTGAAACCGACTTTTTAATTACCAATATATATGATAATAACGAAAACATTACGGCTGATATAAGATCGTTAGAAAACGTTGATAAGGCAGAACAAGGTTATTTATTTAGAAATTCAAGCATTCTTGGTACCGCTTGGGCGATTGATTATTTATTTTCGGTTAAAAGCGAGAACGTTTTAGATTATATGAAATTAGCGCTTGATTCTTCTGCTTTAAATAAATTAAATAGCGACGAAAAAGCTTATATTGTTTTATCGGCTAAATTCAACGTCATCGACGGTTATCAACTTGGTGATAAAATTACTTTAAATATTAATCATAATTACCCTGAAGAGGAGTTTGAAATAGCTGGCTTTTTCGAAGCACGTACGGCGGTCTATGCTTATACTAATATGAGCAAATTAGAAAAATACCAATCTCTAGCTAAAAACACTATTTTTATTAATGCAAATGAAAATAGGTCTGATTTATATCAAACTTTGATTAACAAGTACCAATCTAAACTATATTATATTGTCGACCTTGATGAAACACTCTTTCTTACTTTTGAAGAAGGCTTTAAAATCCTTGACTATTTTACACTAATTGCAATAGTTTTAGTGGTTTGTTTTGTTTTTACGATTATCAACAATTCAACTTTAATTTTTGAAGAACTAAAACCAATTTATGCGAAAATGAAAGTATTAGGGGCTAAAAACAGTCAATTAGTTTTAATGGTTTTAAAAGAAAATATTTTCTTATTGTTGATTCTTTTAATTAGCGTTATATTAATGTCAACGGGTATTATTCCTAATATCATGTATACATTTGTAATTTTTAAAGTCTACTATCCTTTTAACTTTAGTTTAGGCAGTTTCTTGATTGCCTTAATTGCTTGTATAGTTATTTATTTTTTAAGTTATTCTTATTATTTTTATCGGCTATCAAAAATCAATCTAATTAAAGAGATAAAATTAAACAATTAGGCTCAAGCAAATTTATGAAATTAGATTGACAATTAACCAATTTTATTATAATATAATATAGTATTATAGTTTTAGAAAGTAGAGGAAAAGAAAAATGAAAATTATTAAAAAAATTTTAGTACTGTTTATTGCTTCTTTATCAATAGTTTTATTAGCTGGTTGTGACCTCTTTGGTGGCAAAGATGTCTTAAAACTAACCGCTGAAAAAACAACAATTGGCGTAGGTGAACAAGTTTTCCTAACCGCAAAATTAACTATTGGCGATAAAGAAGAAAGCGTGCTCGCTAGTTTATTAGAATTTACAACTAGCGATCCAGATGTGTTAACTGTATCGCCTGCTGGCGTTGTATTAGGAGTGGCAAAAGGTACTGCTACAGTCACTGCCACAAAAGAACATAACGAAAAAACTTTAACCGCTAGTGTTAAAATTAAGGTGGTTTATAAAGTTCCTACCCCAACTGGATTAACAGTTGTTGATAATGTTTTAACTTGGACCGCAGTTGAAGGTGCGGAAAGTTATCAAGTCGAAATTAATGGTAGTAAAAAGACCGCTACAACCAATAGTTATGACTTAGGTGAATTAGCTGAAGGTACTTATGAACTTAAAGTATCAGCAAAAGTTGGCAGTGATTTATCAGATCCAGCCGTAATTTCACATGTTATTGTAAGTGCAGCTAAAGAAGCCGAATATTATGCTGAAGCACTAAAAGCCATTAACGAAGATTATCTTCCTGATATGAAAGAATCTGATTTTTTGAGTCCGTGGGAATATGAAGAGTATCTTGTAATAGCATCAATGATGGCTGCTTATACTAGGGGTGCAATTCAAACCAATATTAGTCTTGAAAAAAGTAAGGACTTAATTGGATTAATCGCATCAGCTATTGATTCTGAAGTCGGATCTTCACTTGAAATGAAAGCTCTTATTGACCCTATAGTTGCGTTAGGATTAACACCTGATCAATTAGCAAGAGTTCTTTATGAAGTTTCATTTGTGGTAATGGGATTATCAATTGCGGAAGCTTTAGAAGATATTGCTTACTATGAAGATAGAATTGTAAATTCTAACCAAAATTTACAAGACGCACTTAATGATTCTTCTTATCTTTATGTAATCCAACATCTTAAGGCTCACGGCTCTCAAGACGTAGCAGATCATTTTGAAGAATATATTAATGATCTTGATCAATACATTTATTTTTATGATTACTTTGGGTTGATTGAAGATGCTTATTTGGCTGTTAAAGATGACAATGTAATATCATTTTTGGATGATCTAGTCTGGTCTTATGGAGATGATTGGTTATTAGTTGCTTTTATTGAACATTTAGTAGCGGATTTAATGCAAGAAAACGAAGATTTTTATATTAATTCTCGAGATTTCTTAGAGACTGTTATGGATGCAAGACGCGCTAATGAAGATGTTATTTTTTATCAACGCAATATCCAAGACAAACAAAAGGATTTAATCGCTTTTAACTCAATTAAAGACGCTAGTAGTGAATCTTCTGCTGTTATGATAAATGGATTTAAGAGTGCAATTGCCTTTATTCTTGATCTTTATGGCAAACTTGATGCTGATTTTTTCCAAACCATAGAAGCATTAGTTATGGGCGAAAACATAACCCCTGAAGAAATCTTTATCCTTAAAGATGAATTAGTTGCAATTCTTCAAAGTTCTATCCCAGCTGCAAAAGATTTTGAAAATTTATTTGTTGCTCTAATCGCAGTCCTTAATAAAACTTTAGACATCAATCCTAACGACTTACTAGGTCTAGGACAAATGTTAGGTTTAATGACTCATACCGGTGCTAATTTACTATTAACTATTGTCGGTGATGTAACTATTGAGATTTACAGCGAATTAATGCAGCTAGCTAGCACACTTGAAAAACCAAGTGACTATGTTGATTTAGTTTTATTTATTGGTCACTATCTAGAAACAGTTGCTGATAAAAATAAAATTGCTCTTGAAGCATTAGGTTCTTTCCAATCACCTGTTTTAACCGAACAAATAATTTTAATTGCTAAAAACTTTATAAATTTCGTTGGAGAGGATGATATGCAATCTGCA
>CAZRWC010000035.1:0-10311 GCA_964603705.1 uncultured Acholeplasmataceae bacterium | reverse complement strand
TTATGAAACGCCAGGTATCATTACGGCGAGTGTCGCATTTGATATTGATACTTTAAAACCACTATATTATTTACAAACAGGAATTAGTGGCTCTTCTAATGCTTTATTAATATCTAAAAGACTAGGGTTAAAAAAAGAAATTTTAGAAAACAGTCAAATTTTAGTTAGTGGTCGTAAGACAGACAATCAAAAAATGTTAGAAAAACTACACAAAGAACGAGAAGAAGTTGAAAGACTAAAACATGAATTATTTGAAGAGAAAAATAAACTGAATAAAGAAATTTTAGATTATCAAAATTTAAGTGAGAAGATGGCAATTGAACAAACAAAAACGCTTAATATTATAAAAGATCAAGAATCTAAATTATGGGAAAAAAGACGCCTTGAACTTGATCAAGTAATTAAAGAATTAAAACAAAAAAACAGTTTATCGGTTAAAGAAGAATCAGAATTCAAACAACGAATTAAAATCGATGACCAAACTAAAATTAAGTATGATTATGACTTTAAAGTAGGTGACTATGTCCTAGTTGTCGAATATCAACAAACCGGAAAAATTATTAAAATCAAAGATGATAAATACACGGTTGATTTAGGCCGATTCTCATTAGATTTTAAAAAAGAAGCTTTAAGATTAACAGCAAGACCAGTCGTAAAAAAAACTAAAACTAGACCTAAAAGAGCGATTCAAGATGACATTGACCGAACTGCAAAACTAGAATTAGACTTAAGAGGTAAACGTTATGATGAAGTTGAAGCCTTATTAGATAAGGCAATTGATAATTCGCTATTAAGCGGTATTAAAACCTTAACAGTTATTCATGGTTTTGGAACTGGAGCTGTTAAAAAAGCGGTTCTTAATTACTTGAAAAGCTCAACATTAATCGCAAGTTATCGCTCTGGAGGCGAACACGAAGGCATGTTAGGAGTAACGGTTATTAGCTTAAAATAAAGCATAAGAATAGAATTATTGACGGCTTTAATTTATAATATATATAGATAAATAATTGATGGAGGAATTAAAAATGATTGTTTATAATGGAGAAGATTTTAAAGAATTAAGTAAAACAAAAGGCTTAATCTTAGTTGATTATTTTGCTACTTGGTGTGGACCTTGTAAAATGTTAATGCCAGTGTTAGAAGATTTAGCTGAAGAAATGACTGATGTTCCTTTTTATAAAGTTGACATAGATTTATTTCGTAATAAAGCGATCGAAGCACAAGTTCAAAGTGTACCAACTTTAGTTTTATATAAAGATGGTGTTGAAGTAGATCGTAGTTTAGGTTATCGTCCAAAAGCTAAACTAGAGGCTTGGGTAAATTCTTTTAAATAACTAATCAGCTGGAAGAAATTCCGGCTTTTTATTTTTAATGACAAATCTAGTTGTTTATATTATAATAATTAAGATGATTAACTATTATTAAAAGATTGTGATAAGTTATTTAAAGTGATAATTAAGATGGAAGGAGTAAATAATTTAATGGATGGAATTATTTTAATTAATAAACCGACAGGCCTTACATCTTATGATGTTATAAGAAACTTAAAAAAACAATTAAATATGTCTAAAATTGGACATGCTGGAACACTTGACCCAATGGCTAGTGGACTATTAGTTGTTTTGGTAGGAAAAGCCACAAAATTAAGTGATTATTTATTAAATCAAACAAAAGAATATGAAGGCGAAATTACTTTCGGCTTTTTATATGACACTTTAGATACAACCGGTAATTTGTTAGATTTGAAAAAACCTAATTTAACCCAAAATAAATTAGTTGAAGCCTTTAAATATTTTAATGGTTTAAAGTATCAACAAATGCCACCAAAGTATTCAGCTTTAAAAATAAAGGGGAAAAAAGCTTATCAATTAGCCAGAGAAAACCAAGAGGTAGTGTTAATGCCACGCGAGGTCGAAATAAAAGAATTAAAACTTTTAACACCCTTAAAGGCTAATAAAATTAACTTTTCCGCGCTTGTTTCCAAAGGCACTTATATTAGAAGTTTGGTAAATGATATAGGGAACTATCTAAATGAGTTTGCTACTTTATCAAAACTAAATAGAATAAGTTCAGGCGATTTTAACTTAAAAGAGGCTTCAACACTTACTAATTACAAGTTAATTTCCTTAGAAGAATATTTTAAGGACAAAAAAGTAGTAGTAGCTAACCCTTATTTAGTTAAACTAGTTAAAAACGGAATTACCCTTGATGAAAGACAAGAAAAAGAAGCATTTGATTTTATTGTTAAAGATGAAAATCAAAACTTAATTGCTTATTATGTTAAAAAAAATCAAAACGAATATAAACCAGTTATCATTTTTTGAGGAATATTATGGAAATTATAAAAAACAATTATTTAAATATTAATAATCAAGAACCGCTGTCAATTGCGATTGGCAATTTTGATGGCGTCCATATTGGCCATCAAGAGTTAATTAAGTCAGCTTTATCTTATAAGGATACCAAAAGTGCGGTTATGACATTTGAACCCCATGTTATGCAAAGTTTTGATGTTAATTTTTCAACCCTTTTTAGTTTGGAAGATAAAATTGAAAAGATCGAAAAATTGGGGATTAATAAGATGTTAATTATTGAATTTAATGAAGAATTTAAAAATTTAACAGTTGCATCGTTTATTGCTTTTTTAAAAAAAATTAATGTTAAAAGAGTTATAGTAGGGAGCGATTTTCGTTTTGGGAAAAAAGCCATTGGAAAACCAGCTGATTTATCTAATGATTTTGAGGTAATTGAAATTGCTGATTTAATTGTTGATGATATAAAGGTTTCTTCAACTTATTTAAAAAAATTAGTTGAAGAGAACAATTTCGAATTATTAAATAGATTATTAGCCGAAGATTATTATATTCGAGGAAAAATTATTCACGGTAATAAAATAGGTTCTAAAATAGGTTTTCCAACTGCAAATATCGACTATAATGACATAGTCTTACCGCCAAATGGTGTTTATTATACAATTATTAAAATTGCGGATGAATTATATCCTTCAATGACAAATATCGGGCATAATCCCACTTTAAATTTTACAGAAAAAATAAGACTTGAGACACATATATTAAATTTTAAGGGAACTATTTATAATCAAGAAATAAAACTCTTTTTTAAAAAACATCTTAGAAATGAAATAAAATACAATCGTCAATCTGATTTAATTAAAAAGATGAGTAATGACAAAAAATTAGTTAGAAAACTTTTTGAAAAAGATAAAAATATGTTAAAATAGATTTGGGAGACGTGATAATATGAAAATGATTGTTGCAATTATTAGTAATGATGACGCAAACAAAGTACAAAAGTCTTTAGTAGAAGCAAAACTTTTTTCAACTAGACTAGCTACAACAGGTGGTTTCTTAAGATCAAGAAATGCAACCTTTTTAATTGGTGTAAACGATGAAAAAGTACCTGAAGTTCTTGATATTATTGAAAAACATAGTAAAAGAAGAACCAAAATGGTTCCTAATACGATTGTTAATGAGTTTGGAGCTTTTTCTGCCCTTCCAATTGAAGTTGAAGTTGGCGGAGCAACGGTTTTTGTTTTAAACGTTGATCAGTTTACTAAAATTTAAGTAATTTGTTTGGCATATTTATTTAAATATGCTATTATAAAAAAGGCCGTAACAAGGATTTAGGAATGCCAACCTAATCTTTAGTTATTGGAGAAAGGAATAAAGAGATGGCACTTACAAAAGAACAAAAACAAGCGATTATTAATGAATATAAAACAAATTCAAATGATACTGGATCAATTGAAGTTCAAGTCGCAATTCTAACTTATGAAATCAACAATTTAAACCAACATTTAAAAGTTCATGCAAAAGATTTCCATAGTAAAAGAGGATTGTTTGTCAAAATCGGACATCGTAGAAGCTTATTAAAGTATCTTAAAGATGAAGATTTAGACCGTTATCAAGCGTTAATCGCAAGATTAGGATTAAGACGCTAAAATAAAGCCGATTTTTCGGCTTTTTATTTTGTATTTTTAGCATTCATACTTAAAGTATGTTATTATATAAAAGACGTTAAAAGTTAATAAGAAACTATAAAATGAAGGAGATTTTATATGACAAAAATATTTAAAACAAAAATTGGAGGCCGCGATTTCCAAGTTGAAATCGGCGAAGTCGCCAAACAAGCTGCTGGTTCAGCCTTAATCAGATATGAAGAAACAGCGGTTTTATCAACGGTAACTTATAAGGAAGATGATCAAAATAGAGATTTTTTTCCATTAATGGTTATTTATCAAGAAAGAATGTATGCTGCAGGAAAAATTCCGGGTGGATTTTTAAGACGCGAAGGGCGTCCGTCTGAATTTGAAACCTTGATGTCAAGATTAATTGACCGACCAATTAGACCCTTGTTTCCAGAAGGTTTTACTCATGATGTTCAAGTAGTTGCAACAGTCTTATCATCAGATTTAGACGCATCAGCTGTAATGAGTGCTTTAATTGGTTCAAGTATTGTTTTAATGATATCAGATCTACCATTTCAAGGTCCAATTGCTGGAGTTGTAGTTGGAAGAATTAATAATGAATTAATTTTAAATCCAACCCCAGAACAATTAGAACTATCAGATCTTGATTTAACAGTTGCGGGAACAAAAGAAGCTATTAATATGGTTGAAAGCGAAGCTAAAGAAATTAGTGAAGCCGATATGCTAAAAGCTTTATTATTTGCACATGAAGAAATTAAAAAGATTTGTGAATTTCAAGAAGAAATCGTAAGAGAATTAAAACCAAAGAAATTAGAAATCTTACCATTAATTAAAGATGAAAAATTAATTTTAGAAATTCGCAAACAAGCTTATGATAAAATTAGCCAAGCTTTAATTGTTTTTGAAAAACAAGCCCGAGATCAAGCTTTAAATTTAGTAAAAGAAGAGATATTTCAACATTATGAAACTAAGGAAAGTTTTTTAAGTTTAAAAGAAGCCGATCAACTTTTATACCATGCTAAATTAGATAATATTTTAGAAGAATTAATTAAAGAGAAATTTAGAAATTTAGTTACTAAAGATAAAATTCGTCCTGATGGTCGTAAACCAAGTGAAATAAGACCACTTTCTTCTAGAATTGATCTTTTACCAAGATCCCATGGCTCGGCCTTATTTACCAGAGGTCAAACCCAATCTTTAGGCGTTGTAACATTAGGTGCTTTAAGAGAAAGTCAAATTATTGATGATATTTCTAATGAAGAGTCTAAACGTTTTATGCTACATTATAATTTTCCGCCATTTTCAGTTGGTGAAACTGGACGTTATGGCTCACCTGGGCGTCGCGAAATAGGACATGGGGCATTAGCTCGTAAAGCGCTTGAAAATATGATTCCAAGCGAAGATGATTTTCCTTATACAATTAGAGTTGTTTCAGAGATTTTAGAATCTAATGGTTCTTCATCAATGGCATCAGTTTGTTCGGGGACACTTTCATTATTAGCAGCCGGTGTGCCACTTAAAGAAGCTGTTGCTGGAATTGCAATGGGTTTAATTAAAGAAGGAAATGACTATACAATTTTAAGCGATATTCAAGGTATGGAAGACCATTTAGGCGACATGGATTTTAAAGTTACAGGTACTAAAAATGGTATAACAGCACTACAAATGGATATTAAAATTTCAGGAATTAACGAAGTTATTTTAAAAGAAGCTCTAGATGAGGCTAAAAAAGGTCGTCTCCATATTCTAGAGCATATGAATTCAGTTATCAACCAACCAAAAGAAGATGTTTCAAAATATGCTCCAAAAGTTCAATTAATTAGAATTGATCCGGATAAGATTAAAGAAGTTATTGGTTCGGGTGGAAAAGTTATCAATGAAATTATCGATAAAAATGATGGTGTTAAAATTGATATTGAACAAGACGGTAGAGTTTATGTGATGCACATGGATAGAAATGTAATTAACTCAACTATCAAAACAATTGAAAATATTGTAAAAGTACCTGAAGTTGGTATAATATATGAAGCAATGGTCAAAAGGATTGAAAAGTATGGTGCTTTTGTAGAATTATGGCCAGGCACTGAAGGCTTAGTCCATATATCAAAAATCGCAAAAGAAAGAGTTGAAAGAGTTGAAGATGTCTTAAAACTTGGTGATCAAATACTTGTTAAATGTATTGGTATTGATGAAAAAGGTCGAATTGACCTTTCAAGAAAAGACGCACTCTAAAAATTAAAGGACTTATAAAGGTCCTTTTTATTTTAAAAACCAAGTTTTAGTTAAAATAAATAAAAAACAGAAACTATTAAACTTAAATTAATAATCTCTGTTTTTTTATTTTTTGTTAGAAATTAAATATTTTCTTCTTTTATTTTTTCAACTAATAATTCTAAGTTAATTATTCGTCTGTTTTCGACTTTTTTAATCAAAAAAGTTAATTTGTAAGTAATTTCTAAAGCTTTTTCACCACTAAAAACATTTTTTAAGTGCTCAATTGAAACTTCTTGTCCAGCCTCAGGCAATGATTCACACAAATCATAAACATAGGCTCCAATAATTGATGACTTTCTTTCAGGTGGATTACCTAATTCTAAATAATCAAATAATTCTTCAACATCCATATCTGGCGATATTTTATAATGGTTATCAGAAATTACGGTAATATCATCATCTTCAATTTCATCATATTCATCATAAATTTCCCCAACAAGTTCTTCTAAAGCATCTTCCATAGTAACAATACCAGCAGTACCACCATACTCATCACTAACAATGGCAAAATGTTTTTTTAAAGCTTGCATTTCAGTTAAAAGATCATCGACTTTTGTGTTTTTACTAACATAATATGGTGCTTGAAGTAATTGATTAAGATCAATTTTTGAATAGTCGTTTTCAGCTTGAATAATTGCAAACATGAAGTCTTTAACTGATAAAATACCTACCATATTATCTTTATCCTCTTTATAAACTGGAACTCTTGAATATCTTGATTCAAAAAGACTGGCTAATATTTCTTGTGGTGGAGTGGAAATTTCAATTGCATCAATATCAACTCTTGGAGTCATGATGTCATAAACGACTTTGGTTTCTAAACTTAAAGCGCTTTGGATTAAATCAGCTCTATCTTCATCAATAACCCCTTCACCTTCCATAACATCAATGATAGATTCTAATTCGGCATCAGTTACATAAGGAGTAGTTTCGTTTTTAGGCTTTTTTCTAGCCAGAAAAATCAATTCTTTTAACTTTATAAAAAACCAAGTTAACGGTGTTAGTATTTTTGTAATAATCCACATAAAAGACGAATTTCTTAATAAAACTTTTTCAGGAACTTCTTTACTAAAAGTTTTTGGTAAAATTTCTCCGAATATTAAAACAATTAAGGTCATAACGATAGTTGAAATAACACTTGCCCAACTTCCCAAAATGGCAATTCGGGCAAACATAGAGGCTGCAACAGTAGTAGCAGCAATATTAACTAAGTTATTACCAATTAAAATAGCCGTAACAGTTTTGTCATAATTTTCCGCTAAAATAACAGCCTTTCTAGCACCTTTAACTTTTTCATCCATATAATTTTTAATACGAATGGTGTTAACGCTTGAAAGAGCAGTTTCGATTGAAGAAAAAAAAGCTGAAAAAATTAAACAAACTACTATTAACAGCAACAATAAAATATCAATTAGCACAGACTCATTACTAAATAATGGGCCAGCCGCTCCTATATATAAAAATCTACTAGGGTCATAGTCCGACAACGGAACCAATCAACAACACACTCCTTTATATTTTGTTACAAAATATTATAACATTAAAATCGCTTTTTGTAAAATATATTATCTATTTTGAAGTCTAGTTAAGAAAAAAGGCCATTTTGTAATGGCCTTAAGAAAATTATTCTTTAATTTCTTTAAAACAGAAGTACCAATCTTGACATTTAGCTTCTTTATCGTTCATTCTATCAATTGCTGCGGCAGTAGTTGCTGGTGGAGGTAAAATAGCGTCGTCACCAGGTTGCCAATCGGCTGGAGTAGCAACTTTATGTTTATCAGAATACTGTAAGGCTTGAACTATTCTAATAAGTTCATCAAAATTTCTCCCAGCTGAAGCAGGATAGTAAAAAATAGTTCTAATAATTCCTTTTGGATCAACTATAAATACTGCTCTAACTGCATGAGTAGCATCAGCATTTGGATGAATCATACCATATAATCTAGATACTTCCATAGTAATATCAACGATTAATGGAAAATCGACTTTAGCGTTTTTAATACCGCGATATTCAAAATCTTCTAAAGATCTTAACCATTGGATATGTGATTGTAAAGCATCAACAGATAAACCAACTAATTCAGTATTTAAATCTCTAAATTCTTGATGACGTTTCGCAAATGTCATAAATTCGGTTGTACAAACAGGGGTAAAATCAGCTGGATGCGAAAATAAAATTGACCATTTCCCCTTATAATCTTCCGGATAATTAATAACACCTTTGGTAGTTACTGCTTTAAAGCTTGGTGCCGGATCACCAATTAATGGTAATGAATAAACTGTTTGTTCCATAAAATCCCTCCTATTTTTTATTTAATTATACCATAATAAACCTTAAAAATGAAAAATAAGGATTAGTGATAAGCTATTGTTCGTTTTTTAAAACAATCATCATAAATTAAGTTTAATTTCTTGAATAAAAGGGGCGAAAATGATATTATATTAGAGTAAAGAAAGGATTTGAAAATATGAAATTAGAAAAATTATTAAATCAACAAGTTGGAAACTTAATTGTTTTATATGTTAAATTGCATAATTATCATTGGTTTGTAAGTGGTTGTCATTTTTTCGGTTTACATGAAAAATTTGAAGAACTATATGATCAAACAACAGAATTATATGATGAAGTTGCTGAAATTATGTTAATGGAAGGCTTAAAGCCTGTGGCAACATTAAAAGATTCTTTAGCAGTTGCAACTCTTAATGAAGCAACCAATAAAGAAACTAAAGCAGATATGATTCAAGCACTTTTAGCAGACTATAAACAACTTAAAGCCGAAACATTAGCTGCTTTAGAAGTTGCTGAAGAAGAAGGTAATGTTGTTATCGCTGATTTGCTTACTACTTTAAGTGTTACCTATTCAAAACATATTTGGATGTTAGGCGAATTAGTTAAATAAATCATCATAAAACGATTAAAAGGATTGTTTGAAAAAACAATTCTTTTTTTTGTTTGACTTATTTAAATATTATGATAAAATACTTTTGTCAATGGAAGGTAATCGCTGGGAAACTAGAGGAAAGTCCATGCTAGTACTTGCTGTGATGCAAGTAGTGCTTATGTTTGAGGAAAAAATAACTCAAAGCACCGAAAGGTGACGGCGGGAGAAATCCTATAAAGTGCCACAGAGACGAGTCGTTTAACGAGTGAAACGGGTAAACCCCATAAACTAGCAACCCAAATTTTGGTAGGGGCACGCTTTAAGACTAATTAAGAAGTTAAAAAGCGCTACAATTTGTAGAGATTAATGATTACAATATACAGAACATGGCTTATGCACATTGACACCCGAAAGGGAAAAAAAGAGGCTTAATAGGCCTCTTTTGTTTTTTTATTTTTAATTGAGTAAACTAATAATTTTTGAATTTCAACAATTACTAATGGTAATAAACTTAATGATAAAACTATCAACCACTCATACCAATTTAACGCCACAATTCCAAAGAGATTACGCGAAAACGGGAAAATAATCGTAACAATTTGCAGGAAAGCAGAAACTAAAACCGCTCCGATATGCCATTTATTAAGGGGGAGTTTTAAAAAGGATTTAGATTCACTTCTAATATTAAAAGAGTGTGTTATTTGTGATAATGATAAAACCATAAAAGCAAAGGTTGATCCTTTAATGATACTTAAAGTATTATCAATTGGAATACCAGTTAATTGATCGATATAATATCCTAATAGATAAGCGCCAAAAGTTAGCAATCCTATCATTATGCCTTGCCAGATGATTCTAATTCCAATCCCATCTGCAAAAAATGATTTGTTGGGGTCCCGTGGTTTTTCTTCCATAATATCTTTTTCTTTTTTCTCTAAACCAATTGATATAGCTAATAGAGAGTCAGTTACCAAATTTACCCAAACTTAAAATTTAATGTTGCTACTATACCACCAATTAAAGTTCCTAAGAAGATGGCAATTATTTCACCAGAGTTACAACTAAGCAAGAAGTGAATTGCTTTTTGAATATTAGCATAAATACCTCTACCTTCACTAACTGCATTAACAATAGTAGTAAAATTGTCATCAGTTAAAACTAAATCAGCCGCACCTTTTGAAACTTCAGTTCCTGTTATCCCCATTG
>CAZRWC010000034.1:0-10684 GCA_964603705.1 uncultured Acholeplasmataceae bacterium | reverse complement strand
CATAAAATTTTAATTCCGAGTAATGAGTAGTAACTATTAAACAAACTTCTAACTTTTTCAAATAATCAATAATAGAAATTGCTAAAGCGGTTCCTTCAACCGGATCAGTACCGCTACCTAATTCATCGATTAAAATTAAATCATTTTGGGTAGCATTATTTACAGTATTAATAATTTTTGTCATATGACTTGAAAAGGTTGAAAGCGATTGTTCAAGCGATTGCTCATCGCCAATGTCGGCATAAACATTTTCAAAAATTTTTATATTCGAAGTTTCAAAAGCCGGTATTAAAATACCTGCTTGAGTCATCAAAGTTAATAAACCAATCGTTTTTAAAGCAACGGTCTTTCCACCAGTATTAGGACCTGTAATTAACATAATTTTTTGGGTTTTTTCTAATTTAAAATCGATTGGGACTGCTAGATTTTGATCTAGTAAAGGATGCCTAGCTTTGATTAAATTTATTTCTTCAGTTTGATTTAAATTAGGCATATAAGCATCAATAATTGTTGCATACTCAGCTTTAGCAAAAATAATGTCTAATCTTTTTATAACTTCTAAATTGTTTGTTAAATCATCTTTTATATCATAAAGATAATTGGTTAGTTCCGCTAAAATCTTTAAAATTTCTTTAGCTTCTTCAAGTTTTAATTCCTCAATTGCTTGTGTAATTTCTCTTGTTTCATCTGGTTCTATGTAAACAGAACGTTTACTACTTGAAAAATCATGAATTACACCTTTTACTTTGTTTTTATAAGAATCTAAAACGACTAAACAATAACGATCATTTCTAATAACTGTTGTTTTTTCATTTAGATAATTTTGATATTTTTCTTTAACTTTTTCAAGTTTTTCTAATAATGAATTTTGTTTTGAGCGTAAGCTTTTCCTAATTTTTGCTAATTCTTTGCTAGCTCCATCAAAAATTAAGCCATCATAATCAATTGTTTGATTGATTTTTTCAAGTATTTCTTTATGAGTCAAAATTAAATTAAAAATTTCATCTAAATATGGTGAAGGTATCGTCAATCTTTTTAATTCTTTTTGATATTTAAAAATCTTTAGTTCAGTTTCAAGAAAATTGCGCATTTTTAACACTTCGGGAATAGTTAATATTAAATTAATCTTTAATCGCTTTAGCTCTTCATCAATTTCATAATTGGTATCTAAACTCAACTTAGTATGTCTTAATATAGCTGTTTTAGCATCTGTAGTTTCGCTTAACAATTGTGTTATGATATTAAGATCGGTTAAAATTGGTAAACTTAAAATTGCTTCTTTCGCATAAGAAGAATAAGCATATTTTTCAATAATATTTAATATTTTATTAAATTCTAAAGTTTTTTCTGAAAAAATCACGTTTTCACCTGCTTTTTGGAAAATATGGTATAATATAAGTATGAAATAGGGGAATAATTATGGCATACTACACAATTAGTGTCTCAAAAGAAAATTTAATCCATTTACATCAAATATATGCCAATTTTCAAGTGCCAACTGAAAATGAGTATCTTTTATTTCAGGCCCATCATAAAGGCACCGATATCTTAGCATACAAAACTGGTAAAATATTGTTACGTGGAGATGACGTTTCTGATGAAATAGTAACTATCAAAGAAGGTCTTGGACTACACGATTATGAAGCGGTCGGTAGCGATGAAGTCGGTACTGGGGATGTCTTTGGTCCAATTGTTGTTTGTGCTGTCTTAGTTAAATTAGATGATATCAATTTTCTTGAAAAACTTAATGTTCGCGATTCTAAAAACATTAATGACCGTCAAATTATTAAACTAGGACCACTTTTAGCAAAACGTTTAATTCATAGTTTATTAATTTTAAATCCTAAAAAATATAATGAATTAACTAAAAAAGGTAATAATTTAAACAAAATTAAAGCTTCTCTACATAATACCGCAATCATTAATACTACTGTTAAATATGCCAAACCGGTACCGGTAATATTAGATAAATTTTGTTCAATTGAAAACTATTTTAATTATTTAAAAAATGAAAAATTTGTTTATCGTGATATCAACTTTCATGAAAGAGCTGAATCAATTCACTTAAGTGTGGCATGTGCCTCAATTATTGCTAGATATGCCTTTCTTGTTAAAATGCATGAATATTCTAAGCAATTAGATATTAAATTACCGAAAGGTGCCAGCGAACAAGTTGATGAGGCAATTAAGGAAATATTAGCCACAAAAGGTTTAGCTGCACTAGATTTGGTAGCTAAGACCAATTATAAAAATGTAACTAGATTAATCTAAGTTCATTAAGTTTTTCGATAAAATAGTTAGGGAGTTTAGTTTCAAAACTAAGCTCTTTTTTTGTGATTGGATGGTTAAATGTAATTGCTTTGGCATGTAAATAAAGGCGATTAGTATCTTTTTTTAAGCCATATATTTCATCGCCTAATATTGGATGACCGATGTATGATAAATGAACTCTTAATTGATGTGTTCTACCAGTTATTAATTCTAATTTAAGATAGCTATATTTATCGGTTTGGCTGATTAAAAATCCTTTTGTTAAGGCTTTTCTACCTTCTAAATTGACGGCCATTTTTTGCCTTTTTAATTCATGTCTTTTAATTGGCAAATCAATTGTAAAAGTTGTTTCAAGAAAAGGTTTATGAACTATTGCTTGATAAACTTTTTGAATTTTTCTTCTTTGAAAAGCCTCTTTTAATAATTTATGAGCTACTTCGTCTTTTGCAATAATCATTATTCCTGATGTTTCTTTATCTAGTCTATGAACGACTCCTGGCCTTAAGGGATCATTTTCAAAATTAGAAAGTCTTGGAAATAAATATTTTAAACCATTTATTAAAGTTATTCCTTGATAACTGTGTCCTGGATGTGTAATTAAGCCTTGTGGTTTATTAATTACAGCTAAGTAATTATCTTCATAAATAACTTCTAAATCAAGATTAATTGCTTTTAAGTAATCTATTTTTTCTGCTTCTTTAATCGTTATTAAATCACCAATATTTAAAACAAAATTAGGCTTCACTTGATTATTATTAACCAAAATTAGACTTTTTTTAATTTTAGCTTGAATTTGACTTCTTGTTTCATCTAAAACAGCAACTAAATATAAGTCAATTCTTTCTTTTTTCAAAGCCTTAATTTCTTTATTCATTAATTTTGCTTCTTTCTTTAATTGTTTGAGCTCTTTTTTCAATTCTTTCGCGTTTTGGATACAAAAATAGCATATCTATAATCAATAAAACAATCCCTAAATTTAGAAACAAATCTGCTAAATTAAAATAAAAATTGCTAATACCTACCAAACCAAGAACTGGAGTTAAAAAAGGTAAATGCAGGAAATCTATTACATAATTTAAAATCATGCGATCTAGTGCATTTCCTAAAGTGCCTGCTAATAATAAGATAACGGAAATCGAATATAACTTCTTATTTTTAAAACTTAATTTTGTAAACAAATAGCCAAATATAATTAAAGCAATCAAGGTTATTATTAAAAATAAAATTTGCTTGCCTTCTAGCATCCCCCAAGATGCACCTGTGTTTTCATAGTATGAAAATTGTAAAACTTTTGGAATGATTGTTTTTTCAATTAATGGTTCTTTAAGAAAATACTGAGCAATATATTTAGTTGCTTGATCTAATCCTGTAAGAACAATTATTAATATTATACCTATAATCATAATTATATCCTTTCCCTATGTTTAGTAAAATTAAACTTATGTTTATTAATTTATTTTGATATTTTCTAAAAATTCAACCACATCATCAATTGAAGTTACAAGAATTATTTCGGCTTTATGATTAAGCAAAGAAATATCTTCATATTGGGATTTTGGGATTATAAAATAGTCCATTTTGTTTGAATCAACCGTATATAGTTTTTGGATAATCCCACCGATTTCACCGACAATTCCCGCTTCATTTATCGTACCAGTTCCGGCAATTTTCAAATTACCAAAGTTTAGATTTAGTAAACTTACATAAAGAGAAATTGTTTGCATAAGACCACCACTAGGACCACCTGTATCGCTATTTAGTCCCGGTAATGATATTTTCGGATATGAGTTTACTATTTCATAATATGGATAATAACTCATAACATAATCACCAACTTGATATTCAACATTGATATTCTTAGTTTCATTGTCTCTTATAATTGTCAACTCAACATTTTCAAATTTATTGGCTTTTATGATTTCTTGATAATTTTCTTTTGTTAGTAATTCATCATTTATTTTAATAACTCGATCACCAATTTTTAAATTTGTTAAATGTGGTGGCCGATAATAAATATCGATTCCTTTAAAATCAACCTCTAGATAGATATTACTGTCTTTTTCATTAGCTAAGCGATATGCATTAATTAATGAGTTCAAATAAGAAGCTCGCTTCGAGATTTGTCCTCTTAGCCTATCTTCTTTTGAAGTTATACTTGATTCATAAATAGTAGTCTCATAAACATCCCATTTATAGCAAGCGTCTAAAACAATTCTTGTCAAGCCAGTTAATTTATCAAGACCATAAACTGCAACCGAATAAAAATTATTGGAGTTTTCGATATCTTCAATTTGAATGTTATCGGAAACTTTTGTGACAAAACCAGGCCCTAAGGCGCTATAGTTAGTTGGTACTATAACCCCAATTAACAAATAAAAGAAGGCAAAAGAAATAGTTATTAAAAACCTGACTTCTCTTTTCATAACTTTCTTATTTTTAACTTTGCTGCTTTGGCCATTTTTTGAGATGCAAGATCAGAATCGGTTCCATTGTATTTATCTGATTCATAAACTATTTCAACAATTCCTGATTGAATTATTAACTTCATACATTCGTGACACGGAAACAAGGTTACATAAATTGTGCAACCTTGTAGTGGCGTTGTGGCATTTAAGATTGCATTAGCTTCGGCATGTACTACATATGGATATTTTGTTTCGCCAAACTCACCCTTAGAGCTCCAAGGAAACTCATCATCGCTGCAACCCCATGGTAAGCCATTATAGCCGATACCAACAATTTTTTTTGCTTGATTTACTAAACATGCTCCTACTTGCGTATTTGGATCTTTGGATCTTTGGCTCGATAATTTTGCTACTCCCATAAAATATTCATCCCAAGAGATATAGTTATTTCTTTTCATGCTTTTTTACCTCGATACTTAATTCTTTGAGTTGAATTGGATCAACTTGACTTGGTGAATCATTCATCAAGTCTTTAGCGGTTTGAGTTTTTGGAAAGGCAATGACATCTTTTATGTTATTGGTTTTCGTCATTATCATCACAATTCTATCTAAGCCAAAAGCAATCCCACCATGGGGTGGTGTTCCATATTTGAAAGCTTCAAGTAAAAAGCCAAATCGTTCATTAATTTCAGTTTTATTAAGTCCAATTGTTTCAAACATCAAGTTTTGAACTTCAACGTTATGAATTCTAATTGAACCACCACCTATTTCTTGTCCGTTTAAAACTAAGTCATAAGCTTTTGCTAAAGCATGACCTGGATTAGTTTTTAATATATTAATATCTTTTGGACTAGTAAATGGGTGATGCATCGCCACATAACGTTGATTTTCTTCATCATATTCCAAAAGCGGCCAATCAACTACCCATAAAAAAGAATATTGGTTAGGATCGATTAAATTTAAATCTTTGGCAATTTCAATTCTTAGCGCACCTAGTGATTTTGTAACATCTTTGTAACTACCAGGCACTAAAAATAAAAGCTCATCTTTTGCTAAATTTAGATTGCCTTCTAACTCTTTGGTAATAAACTTTTTAATTGAACCTGTTAATTCGCTGCCATCAAATCTTAAAAAAGCTAGTGCTTTGCCATGATTTTTTTTCACCAGTTCGGTATAGGAATCGATTTTCTTTCTAGTAATTGAAGTCGCATTTTTAACTTTTATTCCCTTAATAGTCTTTTCATTATCAAAAAGCGGGATAGATTCACTTAACAAATAATTATAATCTTCTAAAAGTAATTCAAATCTTAAATCTGGTTTATCAGAACCGTAAGAATCGATTGCTTTTTGGTAATCCATAATTAAAAACGGTCTTTTTATTTCGATATTTAAAACATCTTTAAATAACTTTGTAAAGATTTCTTCGCCGATTTCTATAATATCTTTTTGATCAACAAACGAGGCTTCAATATCAACTTGAGTAAATTCAGGTTGTCGATCGGCTCTTAAGTCTTCATCTCTAAAACATTTAGCAATTTGAAAGTAATTTTCAAAACCAGCCACCATATAAAGTTGTTTATAAATTTGTGGTGATTGCGGTAGAGCATAAAATTCACCTGGGTACAATCTAGATGGAACTAAATAATCTCTAGCACCTTCTGGAGTTGATTTTGACAAGATAGGTGTTTCTAATTCTAAAAAACCCTTATCTTCAAGTGTTTTTCTAATTGAAGAAACAATTTTACTTCTAGCTAGCAAATAATTTTTTTGACTTGGACGTCGTAAATCTAGATAGCGATATTTTAGCCTTACTTCTTCTAATGCATCTGTTTCATCAGCAATTATAAGCGGGGTTGTTTCTGCTTTATTTAAAAGATTTAAATTGCTTACTTCAATTTCTATCTCACCTGTTTTTAGATTGGGGTTTTTGCTTTGTCTTTCAATAACCTTACCATTTACTTCAATTACATACTCATTTCTAAGTGATAAAGCCAACTGATAATTGGCCTGGCTAGGATCGATAACTAGTTGTGTTATACCGTGCATATCTCTTAAATCGATAAATATTAGACCGCCTAAATTTCTTTTTTTGGCAACCCACCCTCTTAAAAAGACTTCTTTATTTAAATCATTAATTGTTAACTGACCGTTATTATGGCTATATTTCATAGTTTCAAACTCCTTTAATGTAATTGACTAATTTTGATAAAACAACCTTTTCTTGCGTTTCTGTTAAGGTGTTTTTAACGGTTAAAAAGCCTGCTTGTAACTCTTCTTCACCTAAAAAGATTAAATATCTTGGTTTTTGTAATAAAGCTTTTTTTAAGCTAGTTTTAAAATTAGTTGACATATAATTTAATTCGGCTTTTAGCTGATTATCTCTTAATTGTTCGATTATTTCTAAGCCTTTAGGATAAAATTTTCCATCCATCACTAACAAATAAGCATCTAGAAAAGATTCTTCTTGAAGTTTGATATTAGACTCTTCTAAAGCCATTAAAAGTCTTTCAACGCCAAATGAATATCCTATAGCCGAAACACTTGGTCCACCTAATTCTTTAACTAAATTATCATATCTTCCACCGCCACCAAGTGTATTGGCATTACCAAACCCCTGAATATCAGCGACTATTTCAAAAACTATCTCGGTATAATAATCTAGTCCTCGAACTAAATTATCATCTACTATATACTTGATTTGAAGCAGATTAAGAATTTCAAGCGTTTTTAAAAAGTACTCTTTTGAACTATTAGTTAAATAATCTCTAGATTTAGGCGCATTAGTTATTTCTTTTTTACCAGCGTCAATTTTACAATCAAGAATTCTTAAGGGATTATTTAAATACCTTTCATGGCAATCATCACACAAGTTATCAATTTTATCTTTAAAATAAAATTTTAAGGCTTTTTCATAGTTTGATTTTGAATCAGTATCTCCTAAGGAATTAATTTTTACCACAATATTTTTTAAACCTAATAAATTAACCGTCTTATAAGCAAGCGCGATAACCTCAGCATCAATTGCAGGATTTTTCACTCCTAGAACTTCTACCCCAAATTGATAAAATTCGCGGAAGCGTCCCTTTTGAGGACGTTCATAACGATAATTAGGTCCAAGATAATAATATTTTTTAAGTTCATTATCAGCATAAAGTTTATTTTCAATATAACTTCTAACTAGACCGGCAGTTCCTTCAGGTCTTAGGGTTAGATTACGATTACCTTTATCTTTAAAATTATAAGTTTCTTTTGTTACTGCATCCGAAAACTCACCATCACGATGAAAGACTTCGCTATATTCTAAATTTGGTGTTCTAAAATATTCATAGTTATAAAGGCGAAATAAAGCGGTTAAAAATTTTTCTAACGCTAAAAACTCTTGGGCTTTTTCACCATATAAATCATACATTCCTTTAACTTTAACTGCCATATTTATTCCCCCAATTCATAAATAATTGTCACTGGTCCATCATTTATCGATTTAATTTGCATATTAGCACCAAAAACACCAGTTTTGGTTGGTAATTCGGCTGATAAATAATTAACAAATAAATCATAAAGTTCAATCGCTTCAATACCGTTTAATGAATTTTTAAAAGATGGCCGATTACCTCTTTTTAAATCTGCATATAAAGTAAATTGTGACACTAATAAAACCTCACCATTTACCTTTGAAATATCTAAATTCATTTTTTCATTTTCATCTTCAAAAATGCGTAAGTTTTTTAATTTGTTAACAGCTTTTTCAATTTCTTTTGGGCCATCGCCTGCCTTAAAGGCCACATAAACCAATAAACCTTGTTCAATTTGAGAATATGTTTTTTGATCAATAATTACTTCGGCAGATTTAACCCTTTGAATAACTAACTTCATTTAGTTTCCCTTTCAACCGTATAAACATCAGCTACTTTTTTTAAATTAACCATTAAATGATTTAAGGCATTAATATCTTTAACTAAAACTTTTAATGAAACACTTGAGCCAAGTAAGCCTTTAGAAGAGGCACTCATTTCTGCGACTGGAATATCTAAAGAACTTAAATGGGTTAAAATATCGGTTAATAAACTATTTCGTTGTTGCCCATTAATTTTAATCCATGTCGGATATTTAATATTTACTTCATCAGCCCAATAAACTTCTATTGTGCGATTTGAATCAACCTCTTTTAAATTATGGCAATCTTTTCGGTGGACAATAATTCCGGTGCTTTTTGATATATAGCCAGTAATATTTTCGCCATATACCGGATTACAGCAGTTAGCAAGTTTAATTTTAGCATTATCAAGACCTTCAACATAAATACCCGTTTCTGGATTGGCTTTTAGTTGTCTAGAGGCTCTTTCCATTTGGCGCTTTAGCATCAATTCACGGTCTACTTCTTTACCTTGAATTTTTGCAACTACAGTCTTAGGTGAAATATTACCTTTACCAATTTCAACTAATAAATCTTCAATATTTTCACAAGATTGTTTGACAAAGTTTTTATAGACAAATTCATCAGTTAAATTAAAATCAAGATGATTTTTAGATAATTCCTCATCAACATATTTTTTACCTAATGTATAATACTCTTTTTTCTTGGCTTTATTAAAATAGGCATTAATTTTTGTTCTAGCGTGACTAGATTTAACTATTTTTAGCCAATCTTCTGAAGGGCTTGCATTTTTATTAGTTTTTATTGATACAATATCACCTGTTTTTAAACTGGTATTTAAAGGTGCTATTTTGTTATTAATAGTTGCTCCAACTGTTCTATGTCCAACTTCAGTGTGGATTGAATATGCAAAATCAATTGGAGTAGCACCGGCTGTTAATTCAACAACTTCTCCTTTAGGTGTAAAAACATAAACATTAGCTTTTAAAATATCAGATTTTATCGTATCAACAAAAATTTTAGCTCCTTCGGCCACATCATCTGAATCACTAGATATTTTTAAAAGATCAGAATACCATTTAAGTTTTTGAGCCATCTCAAATTGTTCGCGTTCTTTTGAATAAACAACCGATTCTTTATATGCCCAGTGAGCGGCAATTCCATACTCAGCTATTTCATCCATTTCATGAGTTCTTATTTGAACTTCAAACAATGTGCCATCAGTAGCTAAAACCGTTGTATGTAAGGATTGATAAAGGTTAGGTTTTGGCATGGCGATATAATCTTTAAATCTTTTAGGGATTGGCGTAAAGTTAGCATGAATAATTCCTAAAGCTTGATAACAATTAGCAACATTATCAACAATAATTCTCATAGCTAAAAGATCGTAAATATCTTCAAAATCTCTTTGTTGTAAAACCATCTTTTTATAAATTGAATGAATGTTTTTGATTCTTCCTCTAATTTCGAAATCTTCAAGATTTTGATTTTTTAATAACTTGCTAATTAATTCTGTGATATTATTAATCGAATGTTCTCTTTCACTTTTAGTTGCTTGAATTAAACCTGAAACATAATAATACATTTCCGGATCATTATATTTTAAAGCCGTATCTTCTAATTCGGCTTTGATTCTAAAAAGACCTAGTCGATGTGCTAAAGGTGCATATATTTCTAATGTTTCATTGGCTATCGCCTTTTGACGATCGCTAGGCATTGGTTCTAAAGTGCGAATGTTATGAAGTCTATCGGCAATCTTAATTAGGATAACTCTAATATCTTTTGCCATAGCAAGTAACATTTTTTGTTGATTTTCAGCTTGACTTTGCGTGCTCTTAAATTGTAATTTACCAATTTTTGTAACTCCATCTACCATCGAAGCCACATCATCGCCAAACTCTTTTCTAATTTGGTCTAATGTTAAATCGGTATCTTCAACTGTATCATGTAACAAAGCGGCTGCGATTGTATCAGGTCCCGAGTGTAGATCAGCTAAAATCTTAGCTACTGCAACAGGATGTGTGATATACGGCTCACCATTTTTTCTATTTTGGGTTGCATGATTTTGCTCAGCTAAAAGAAACGCCCTAGTAATGACATCGATATTTTGTGGTTTAGAAATATATGTGCTTGT
>CAZRWC010000033.1:0-10790 GCA_964603705.1 uncultured Acholeplasmataceae bacterium | reverse complement strand
TGATGGCGGTGGAAATAAACTTAAAATCAAAATTTTAGATGGTTATGTAATAACAAAAATTGAAATAAAGTTTGCTGCTGGAAAAAATTCCCCATTTATGGGCTTACTTGTATTAGGTGAAGAAGAACTTAATTTAATTGCAAGTGATATTGCCAATACTGTATTGTTAAAAGAAAATTTAGATATAAATGAGTTTTCTTTAACTAATAATCAATTAGACGGAGAAAAGGCTACTCAAATTTGGATCAATTATATTGAAATTACATATGTAAAAAAATAAACATAAACAACTATTTATAAACGAACTAAGGAGACATATATTGTCTCCTTTTTTCATGTTAAACGGCTTTATAAGGTGCTATTACAATATTATATATTTGGAATTGCTTTGATTAATACTATTTTCAAGTAAAAGATAATAATGTTAATCTTTATAAACAATATTAAACGATTGTTTCATATAAATGCATTTATATGAATGTATTGCATATAATCAATTACCGTGATATAATTTAGATATATAATGTTTGAAATGAGGGACGATGATGAAAAAAATATATTTTATATTTGCACTATTATTTAGCTTGTTAATCTTGGGTAGCCAAGTAGATAATCAATTAAAAGCCGAAGATTTGGAACCGGCGGTTATTGATATTTCGGTTAACGAAAAGCTTCCAACTACATTTATTATGGGATCTGAAATGCCAAATTTCAAATCTTATTTTGTTGTTAAGGTCAATAATACTAGCAGAAATGTTGTTGACGATGAGATTGATCTAACTTCATTTAATATTAATCAAGTTGGTGATTATACAATAACCGTTACAATTGTCGCTGGCGCATCTACTAAGTCTCACGCCTTAGATGTCAAGGTTATTTTAGAAGACGTTACGGCACCAACTGTAACTTTGTCGAAACCATTTATTATTAAT
Organism: uncultured Acholeplasmataceae bacterium; assembly: GCA_964603705.1. Classification (GTDB taxonomy): domain Bacteria; phylum Bacillota_I; class Bacilli_A; order Acholeplasmatales; family Acholeplasmataceae; genus CAZRWC01. The sequence goes on along the minus strand of CAZRWC010000033.1, from coordinate 9,858 downwards.
GACTTTGGACAAATTGCTTGGGACTCACGTGAATCAATGATTAAATTGATGGAAAGATTTCAAATTTTTGATGATGTTGACGGTGTTATTTTAGCAAGCGAAGAAATGTTTGAAGGGATAGAAAAGGTTAGATTAAATAACTACGACCATGAATATTCAATCTTTGTATCAATCAAAGATAAAGCTGGAAATGAATTTTTCTATGGAGAATTACGTTTATTAATTATCAACACCATTGGAAGTGTTATCGTTGAAGTTGATGAGGAACTTCCGCTTGAATTTGTCAAGGGAAGCGAAAGTCCTGATTTCAAAAAGTATTTTTCCATAACAGATAATGTTACGGTAGTTGAAGTTACTGAAGATTTAATTAGACTTGGTGGATTTGATATTAATAAGGTTGGAACTTATAATGTTTCTATTATTTATTCTAGACCATATGTTTTTGATACCAATCGCGATTTAAAAAATGTTAGAATTACTGTTAAAGTTATTGAAGAAGATTTAACTCCACCAAACATTATTACATATAAAATAGATGATGAAATGAATATAGATGGAAAATTACCTTGGACATATAAAGATTCTCTAGATATTTTAATTGGAAGATTTAGTGTTAAAGACAATGTCGATGGTCAAATTCCAGTAACAAGAGAAATGTTTCAAGGAATTGATTTAGTAGATATTACCAATATCGATACCGAATATTTAATTACTTTTACGGTAGTTGATAGTTCGGGAAACATTGCAACAAAAGAAATTAACTTATTAGTTCTTGATAATGTTTCTCCATATATTACCAATTTTAACAACCGCTATTATTCCTCAAATAAAAATATTAATATTTTAAATGTCGCTAATGAAGTAGGAGCCTTAGATAACTATGATGAAAATGATAACATCTTAAAGATTGTTTTAAATAATCCTGATATGTTTGAAAAAGTTCAAATGAGCTATATGGAATTAGAAAGATATAAAGATAGATTTACAGAAGCAGAAATCGCTGCTGCTGCCAAATCTTATAACTACGTTTTAAAAGACGGAACATATACTGTTAGTGCAAAAGCCTTTTATAATGATAAACAAAATGATTTAGTTGCCGATAAATCGATAGAAATTGTTGTATTAAATGGCAGAATAGTTGGATTAGAAAAAGTATATGAGGCTTTAGGTTTAGATAGAGAAGATAATATGGTTATGTATTATCTAACAAATTTTGAACCGAAAAAGAATGGTGAGTTTGTGGTGGTAGCCGAAGCTTATGACACCTCTTCAAATAGAGCTCCAATTCGTCCATTTAGAATAGTTATTGAAAATGGTCCGTCGTTAGCGCTTATTTTATTAATTATAAATCTAGCTGCTTTTGTTATTTTTGGTGGCGGCATAGGAACTTATTTTACTGTAAAAGCGGTAAAGAAGGGAAAAGAGGTAAATCATGAGTAAGAAAATTTCACTTATATTCTTTTTATTGGTAGTTTCATTTTTGTTTGTTGGTTGTAATAAACTAAAAACTTATGATTTAGAACATATTAAGTTTGAAGACAAAACAGTTTATTATAATGGTGAAGCACATAGCTTAGAAATAACTGGTGAATTACCGGAAGGAGTAACTGTTAGCTATGAAAACAATAATCATGTTGCAGTTGGAGAATATGAAGTAATAGCAAATTTCACAGGACAATCCGGATATAACAAAATACCTTCTAAAAGCGCCCAATTAAAAATACTTGCCAGCTTAGAAGCCGAACTTCCTGATCTTGCTAATTTAAATCAAAGCGAGATTGAAACAAATTTATCTAAATTAGGTTTTAACAATTTAACTTTTAATGAGGTTTTTAATGTTAAAAGATTTAAAGGTACGTTTATAAAATATGAGGATTATCAAATTGGTCAAACACTTTTAAAAACCACCCCTCTTACAATTAATATCGCCACAAGAAAACTACCTGATATAACAAAAATTTATACCGAGGAGATTAAGGATTACTTTTTAAATGCTGGAGTAACAGAAGCAAATATAATTGGAGTTCCTCAAAATGAGGGCGACCCTGAGTATGGTCTAGGCTATTTAGCTCCTCAAGAAGTAGGTATGGAATATACAACCGGACAAATTAGATATTTATACAATGCTAGTAAAGTAAAACTTAGAGATTTAACTGGTAAGTCTTTACCGGAAATTAAAGACTATATTAATAAAAATAATCTTTTAGCTAAATATCACTATTTACTAGATAATTCTAAAGAATATGATTCTTTTGATAGTTATGTCGGTTATAATGTCGGTGATATTGTTGAATTAGGAACCGAAGTATCGATTTTTATTTATCAAAATGATGATATTTATCATGAAAATCAATTGTTTATTTCAAAATATGTTGATATTAGTTTAGGAAATAATGGATTAGAATTATATAATCCAACCAATAATCCAATTAATTTGGCAGATTATTATTTAGCAATTTTTGAAAATGGCTCATTATCTGTTACTTATCGAATTGATTTAGAAGGCGAACTGGGCGCTAAAAAAACTTATTTTATAGCTTCTGACACTAGTTCGGAATTGTTAAAAGGAAAGGCTGATTTAGTTTCTCACAATTTAATTTTTGATGGAAACGACACTATTCAACTAAGAAAATCTTCTAACAACACTTATATTGATACGATTTATAACGTCGGTAATACCGTTTTTACGATGGATGATGAAATTTATATTAGAAGGGAAAATGTTACAGCCGGAACACGCAGTTATCATATTAAAGAATGGGCTGGCTACATACCAACTTTTACCGATCCAATTGGCGTTCATCCTTATGTTATTAAAGAGTTTCCTGAATTTAATTTTAACTCGGAAATTTTTCAAGATTATGGTATGACCAAAGTAAGATATATCTCAGCCGCTGATGGCGATACTGTTTATTTTGAATCATTAGATCCAAGAGATACAACCTCATATAATGGTAATAATCGAATTAGATTTTTAATGGTTGATACGCCTGAAACTGAAAAACCTGGTGTAATAGGTGAACCATATGCCCAAGAAGCGAGCAATTTTACGAAAAATGTTTTATCTAAAGCCTCTGAAATCTATATTCAAGCTGATAGGGCTGCCGGTATTAAAGATGGTTACGGTCGTCATTTAGGAGTTGTTTGGTATAACGCCGGAACAGTAGAAAACCCTGACTGGCACCTTTTAAACTATGAATTAGTTTATTATGGATTAGGTGACCCAATGGGTCATAAAGATACTGCTGGCGAATATAAAATATCTTCAATTTGGGGTAATCGCTATCTTTACCAATGGGTTTCTGATGCGACACTGCATGCATCTGAAAATAAATTGGGAATTTATAGTGGTGTTCATAAGCCTTAATGAAAACCGTTTGGCGCGTATTATATATAATATACGCAGTTATATTACTACTAGTAGTAATGGATGTATCAACTAGGTATCAAGAAGAACTTTATTTCAAAAAGGAAGGCAGGGTTGCTTTAGAATTAGAAGATGTTACTGAGAAGTTTCACTTTTTCTATAGCGCAGTAGGATATCACTCATTATTACCGATAATGATTAAAGAAAACGATGATCTTGCGGTAGCCTTTTATGAAATTTACCGCGAAGAAGAAGCCCAGTCGTTTTTCTATATAATGCTATACCCAAAAATATTTGATGAAAATGAAAGAGTTTTATTTGAACTTTCTTTTAATCAAGATGAAGAAAATAAAGTGATTTATGAATTTGACCGTTTTCGAAACTTAAAGATGTATATCTTGGTCAATCAAAATCGTCAAGCTTTAATACCTATATCAGAAATTGAAGATTTAGGTGCACAAACTTTTAGTGTTATCAAACATTTTGCTGCAATTGATTATGAAAAAGAAACTGTTTATGAAGATCAAATAGATTTTGAATTTATCTATAATGTCGATGAAAATGATTTTATTGTGACAAAAGCGGTTAAGGAAGTCGGATTAGATAATGAAAAGTTACAATTAAACAATGTTTATCCTAAACTTTCTCATCGCATATCAAAGTATAAATATGTTTATTATTTGAGTTTTTTTGCAGCGTTAGTTTTAATTTTTTTAGGAGCCTATTTTCTCTTTTATTTTAAAAAAGGTAAAAAAGCTAAATTGGGACGACAAAAACCGACCAAAGAATTTAGCAAATATATCGAAGAAAATAAAAACGAGTCTAAAAAAAATGAAGTATAATTGATAATTCTTAACATTAAGATTAAGGCTGACTTAATCTTTTTGTTTAATAAATTATAATAGGTGAAGATATAATTGAAAAAGTTAAAAAAAATTTTTAAAACCTTTAATAGCTTTTTAATTTTGACATGTCTAGCGTTTTTAGCTGGTTGTGGTTTTTTTGATTTTACTTCAGATTTTTCTTATATTACAAGTGAAGGAATTGACAATACTATAATTTTAGAAGTTAAATCAAAAGAAGAATATCAAGTTGATTCATTTTTAATTGATGGCGTTTTAGTTGATGATTTTACATATATTTATGACAATTTCATCTTTATTTTTGAAATAAAAGTGGATTTTCAAGCTGAAAATGTTGCATTCCAAGAATTTAAGATTTCTAAATTATATTATTATCCAAACGGCAGCGAAAAAGTAGAAAACAATTTAAAAACTCTTAATTTAGATCTTGATGTTATAAGTTTTAAATCACTTAATCAAGAAATTATTGATTATTCTACAACTTTTTTAATTGGGATATATAACTATGATTTGGGTATTGATGGAAGTAATGAATCATGGGGTTCGGGAATAAAAATTAAAAGAGTTTTAATGTCAGATAGTTTTATCCCTAGATATAGATATTATATAATTACCAATCGCCACGTGGTAGAAAGTGCTGATATTATCGGTGTTTATGTCACGTCAGAATTTCGTTATCGTGGCTATAAGATTGGATATGTCGATAATAATAGCGATTTAGAAATGATTTATTTTGATTCGGTTTTTAAGTTTAATACTTTAGAAGATCAAACATTTGATTTTTTTACCGTAACTCCTTATGTCTTAAAGCAACCAATTTATAGTGTTGGTTCACCTGGAGGACCTAAAAATTTTAACAAAGTTATAACAGGTGAAATTGTTAATTTAGAAGCGTCAGTTTACTTTGAAAACTCAAAGTATTGCACGGTTAAAAACCCTTGTTTAGCCATCGGTACAACCGCCTATTTAGGTGCTGGATCTAGTGGTGGTGGTCTATTTGATGCGGTAGGAAATTTAATCGGAGTTAATTTTGCTTCTTCAAAAAACACAGATATCTCCTTTCATATTCCAATTGAAATAGTTTTACCTATCGTCAATGCTATTTTAGCAGAAGTTGAAATGTAAAACGCGATAAGAAGCCTTTTTCAGTTGTTTTTAAAAAAAAGGATGGTTTAGATTAAATGACCTTTAAAGATTTTTATAAGTTAATAGATGAATCGAAAAGAATTGTATTTTTTGGGGGAGCCGGTGTTTCAACTGCAAGCGGAATACCTGATTTTCGCAGCGCCGAAGGTTTATATAGTGAAGGAGGCAACGTTCCGCCAGAAGTTATTTTAAGCAATACATTTTTTTGGAAACATACCGAAGAATTTTATCGCTTTTATTTTGATAAAATGATTTATCTTGATGCTTTACCTAACTACTGTCATAAGGCCTTAAAATACTTAGAAGATCAAAATAAACTTCTAGGAATAATTACTCAAAATATTGATGGTTTACATCAACTAGCCGGCTCGAAAAATGTTATTGAACTACACGGCTCAATTTATCGTTATTTTAGTGTAAAATCAAAAAAGAATTATACGATAGACTATGTTTTAGCAAAAAAACATTTACCCTTTCCAGTAAACGAGGATAATGAATTAATTAAGCCTGATGTAGTTTTATATGAAGAACCTTTAAATAATCAAACGATAAAAGAAGCAATTAAACTGATTAGTCAAGCAGATTTGTTGATAGTTGGGGGAACTTCTTTAACGGTTTATCCTGCAGCTTCCTTTATTAATTACTTTCAAGGTGATAAAATAGTTTTAATTAATAAGACAAAATTGCCTAGATATTTTGAAAACGAAATAAACGAAGACATTAATTTAGTTTTTAAAAATTATTTAAATCGGTTTGATTATTGAATTAATATATCTATGTGTGGTAAAATAAATATGAAAAGTAGGTGTTAAAATGAAATTTATAAATTTTATTAAAGGCTTTATAATGGTTTTAGTGTTTTTATTTTTATTAGTTATATTTTTTGATATATTGCCTGTAGCTGTCAATGGAGCGACTAAACCAAATCCATGGATAGTAAGTGAAAATCAAAAACCTTTGATTATTCCTCATGGTGGAGCAAAAGAAACATATCCTGAAAATACTTTATATGCTTTTGAAAATACTAGTCAATATGATGCTTTTGAAATTGATTTAGCTTTAACTAAAGATGGGTTTTTAATTTCTCATCATGATTTAGATTTAGGATTAACTGCTAATAGTCCTGAAACAATGGTTAGAGATTTAACTTATGACGAAATAATTAATGCAATAGTAAATAGTGATTTTCCACATGTAAGAAATTTTAATGGTACTAACAAAAAAGAAAGCTATACTGATTATTCTAAACAAGAATTAATTGATATGGGATTAATACCGGCGAAACTACAAGATATTTTTACTAAATATCCAGATAAGTTATACATATTAGAGATTAAAGATGTTCTGCCAAGTACAGTAACTGGTGCCCAAAGAACTAAGATGAGAAGAACTTCAGAAGCCGCTATTAAAGAGTTAGTAAAACAAATTGAAGATTTCAAAATGGAAAATCAAGTCATAATGGCTTCATTTGATGATAGCGTAGTTACTAAATTTATTAAGTTAACTGATAATAAAATTCCAACGGCAACTGGTAGTTTATCAACAGGAATTTTTGGTATTTTAAGTTATTTGAAATTAGATGCTTTTTATTATACTAAGCATGATGGGTTTAGTCTTCCATATAATGAAATAGCTGGCGAAGGAACTTTAAAAGTTGCTGAAGCACTTCCAGGATTTTTACGTAATATTATTTTTACAACTTATGGACCAGGTAAAATTGGTTATAACTTACAAAGAAAAAATATCGTAAGTGATGCTCACCGAAAGGGAATGGCAGTAATCTATTGGACCGTCAATGATAAAAGTGAAATGGAAGAGTTAATTGCCAGAGGTGTTGATGGTATTATAACTGATAACCCAGATCTTTTGTTTAGTCTTTTATACCCAAATTAAGGAGATTGAATCTCCTTTTTTTTTACATAGTTTAAGATTGTGCTATAATACTTTATGGAAAAGGTGAATTATATGTATTACCCAAGATTTGAAAGAAGAGTTAGAGCCTTTGCAATTGATACATCAGGAGCAATAATATTTGTATTAATCGGAATGCTGGGTTTAAAAGGACATTTGATCTTGCAATATTTGATTGCAGGAGCAGGTTTTTTTGGCTTTTATTTTTTGCCTTATTTTATTTCAAGCGGGCAAAGCTTAGGTAAAAGAGTTGAGGGAATTAGAATTGTAAATAGTGATAATTCATTAATGAATATATTTAAATCGCTTTTAAGACAAATAACCTTATTGGTTTTTTCAATTTTAACCGGGGGAATCTATTTGATTGTAGTTTTTTTCTCAATCAATGAAAAAAAAGGTCAGAGCATTCATGATAAAATATTTAAAACCAAAGTTATAGATTTAAGAATACCAATTAAAGAAGAAAAAGATGATGGTTTTAATAAAACTGATTCCATGAGAAAGAAGGGATTTTAATGAAGAAAAAGTTACTTGTAATTTTAATATTTATTTTTACTTTATTTGCATTGGTTGGTTGTAAACCAGAAAATAATATAATTGACCCGCCAGAAGAAGATGAAAACCAATATACTGTTGATCCTAATAACTATCCTAAATATAACACCTATTATCAAATATTTGTCAGAAGTTTTGCTGATAGTGATGGTGATGGAATTGGTGATTTAAAAGGCATTGAGAATAAACTTGATTATATCGGAGAAATGGGTTTTACAGCTCTTTGGTTAACACCAATTAACCCAACAAATTCTTATCATGGTTATGATGTGACTGACTATAAAGCGATTAATCCCGATTTTGGGACAATGGCTGATTTAGAAAGTTTAATTTCTAAAGCCCAAGAAAAAGGTATTGATATTATTTTAGATATGGTCTTTAATCACTCAAGCCCTAATCACGAGTGGCATCAATTAGCTAGTCTTGGTCAAGCGCCTTATAATGGCTATTATATTTATAAGTCTGGTTCCAACAAAGCTTTTGAAACATTTCCAGGTACTAGAGATTTGAATTTGTTTAATAAAGATTTAATAGCAGAATTAAAAGATGTTTTACTTTTCTACCTTGAAAAAGGAGTAGCTGGTTTTAGATTTGATGCCGCTAAGCATTACTTTGTTAAAAGTGGTTTTCCTGAATATTCTACCGCACCGGATTTAGAAGCGGGATTATTTTTAAGAGAGTTAAAAAAGGCGGTTAGAAAAGAGTACCCTAATACTTTTTTTGTTGCTGAATATTTTGATTATAGTCACCAATTTTATAAAGATATCTATTTTGGTGTTGATTCACTATTTAATTTTGAAATTGCGAAAATGATTCGTGATAAATTTAGTGTTGGTGGTGGAGAAATTACTAATCGACTAGCTAGAATTTATAAAAATTTAGCAGACTATAATCCTGACTATATTGACACACCTTTTATCAACAATCACGATTTAAATCGTTTAGCGACTTTAATTCCTAATGAAGAAGCAAGAAAACAAGCTCATGCCATTTTACTTACTTTACCAGGTTCACCTTTTGTTTATTATGGTGATGAAATCGGTTTTGTAGGAGAGCTTTATCAGGCTGGCGTTGATTATAATTATACAGGTAAAGAACTTGCTGGCTATGGAATGGTTTATGATGAGTATACTAGATTACCTTTTTTATGGGGAGAGGGCGATAGCGCTCAAACAACTTGGTTTCCTGATGTCAGTATTTCTAATACACTTACTAATATTATGGAAGCCCTGAATCGAGCCGACTCATTAGCTAATTATATAAAAACTTTTGCTAATTTAAGAAAGAATAATCCAGCTTTAAGATATGGTAATTCTTTTTATCCTTATCAAACCGGTAGCAGTTTAACGATTGCTTTTGTAAGAGATTTTGCAGAAAATGATTACTCGCAAACGCTTTTAGTTGTTCATAATACTCAATCTGTGACATATCAAGTAACCGAAAATACGGTTGACTTATTTGGTACAAAAGAGGTTAAACCTTATGGAACATATATTGGTATTATTAACCCTACAGAAAGAGAGAACTTTATAAAATAATGTTTATTGTAAATTACTTTAAAAATAGTTTTTTTCCAAAAAGAATCCTTTCAATGCGCAAGGAGAAATTTTGGAAAGTACTAATCTTTTTTCTGCTTTTAAGTATAATAAGTTTATTCCCTTTTAATATTAAAAATTTAGAGGGTGGTTTTAAGTCTGGTTTAACAGAAGAAAATTTAACTGGTTATCCGCTTCCTAATTTACCAGAAGGAGTTAGATTGGGACTTTTATTTGGGGTTATTACTCCAAATGATGAAGAAATTATTTATAATCGTCAGTTTAATGAAACTGATATAACATATTACTTTAATTATAAAGGAAGCGTTGATGATTTTAAAAAGTTAAATAAACAGTCAATCGCTTTTACGAAAGAACAGGTTCTTTATACAAACGGTAGGGGTAATATTTTGCCCGGTAATTATCATGGGTTTATAGAAGAAGTTGTTAATTTTTCGGAAATTAATTTATTGTTAGAAAA
>CAZRWC010000032.1:0-11269 GCA_964603705.1 uncultured Acholeplasmataceae bacterium | reverse complement strand
CCAAGCACCAATAATATATATTGCTATCGATAAAAAATTCATGGCACTTTGAATTGCTGGGTTCATAAAACTCATCACTCGATTTGTATATAAATTGATATCGGTAAGTTCTTTGTTGGCATTTTCAAATCTAGCAGTTTGAAACTCTTCTGCGTTAAAAGCTCTTACAACCTTTAATCCGTTTAAATTTTCCCTTGAATATTTGTTGATATTATCAATTTTTTCTTGCATTAATTTAAACTTAGGCACAACTAATATAAAAATAATTGCAATTGATATTAAAATAAATAAAAGTGTTACTATCGTAGCTACTGAAAACTGCCAAGCTTTGCTTCTCATCTTTAAATATGCCAATATTATCATAGTTGGCGCTTTGATTAAGGAGTTTAAGCCCATTCCAAAAAACATTTGAACTTGCATAACATCGTTTGTAGTTCTAGTAATTAAACTTGGTGTAGAAAATTTATTCATTTCTTCCATACTAAATGACTGAACTGAATCAAACACTTTACTTCTTAAATTGCGAGATAAAATTGATCCTACATAGGAAGAAAAAAATGTTGTAATAACCGCAGCTAAAAAAGTTAAGCCTGCGTAACCCAGCATCATCCAACCATTTTCCCAAATTTCACTTAAACTCGATCTTTCTGATTGTAACAATTTAGTTATATTTTGCATATATGTTGGTATTTCTAGTTGTAAATATACTTCTACAATGATAAAAAGTACTGAAATTATAAATAAAACCCAACCTTTTTTGCCTAGATATTTAAATATTTTTATCATCTTTTATCATCTCCAATATCGTCTTTAAACTTATCAACATTTTCGCTAAGTTTATTTAAAAGTGTATCTAAAATTATTATCTCTTCTTCATTAAAATTATTAAATATGTTTTCAGTTAAAGTCTTTCTTTTCTCAAAAAAATCTTTGCGCAATAAAAAAGTCTTATCAGTAATAATTATGTTATTAACTCTTTTGTCATCTTGGTCTTGAATTATATCTAATAAGTCTTTTTCTTTCATTCGATTTAATAAACCATTTAAGGTTGAATGTTTTAGATTTAATGATTTTTGAACTTCTTTTTGTGGAACCAATTCACCTTTTCCTTTTCTAGAAATAAATGATAATACTCGCATTTGAGAAGCCGTGACGTTTAAATCTTTAAAATAAGAATTCATTACAAGCGAAATTCTATCATTTAAAAATTTTAGTTTCAGCATCACATATGATTTTGTTTCCATCTTTTCACCTCAATTATGTAGCATCCTACACATTATAACAATCACTATATTTAAAGTCAATTAAAAACTTTCAAGATAAAAAGATAGGTATTAATTTTATTAATAAATTATGATAAAACCATTGCATCTGTTACTTCTATATTTTCATCGTGCTCAAATTTTTGAAGCAAAGATTTAATTGTAAGTTTTTCTTTTTCTTCGTTTGAAACATCTAAAATTATTTTCCCATTATTAAACATTAATAATCTATTGCCATACTTTAATGCATCTCTCATGTTATGGGTAATCATAATCGTGGTAATTTGGTTTTCCGTAACCATTTCATTTGTTAATTCTAATACAGTATTGGCTGTTTTAGGATCAAGTGATGCTGTATGTTCATCTAATAATAAAATTTTAGGTTTATTTAATGTTGCCATAATTAATGTTACTGCTTGCCTTTGACCACCTGATAACAAACCAATTTTTTGTTCAATGTTATTTTCTAAACCCAAATTTAATGTTTTTAATTTCTCAATAAAATCTTTTGTTAAATTTTTGTTAAAGCCCCATTTTAACGATTTTCTAATCCCTTTTTTGTGAGCGATAGACAAATTTTCTAAAATCGACATACTTGCAGCCGTCCCCATCATAGGATCTTGAAAAACACGACCTAAAAATTTAGCTCTTTTTGCTTCTTTTAGTTTTGTCACATCTATATTATCGATGATAATATTGCCATTATCAGGCTCATAAACTCCACTAATTAAATTTAAAAAGGTTGATTTACCGCTGCCATTACCACCAATAACTGTTACAAAATCTCCATCATTAATTTCAATTGAAATATCGTTTAAAGCAATTTTTTCATTGATAGTTGCTTGATTAAAAATTTTTGTTAGATTTTCAATTTTTAACATGATTATTCCTCCTTCTTTTTTTGATTAACCAGTTTTTAAACACCGGCAACCCTAAAATAATCGCGATTAAAATTGCTTGTAAAAGTTTTAAATTATTAGCCGAAAATCCGATTGCTAAAGCAACTCCTGTAATAATTTGGAAAATTATAGAGCCTAAAATAACTCCAATAAGCCACTTTTTAAAAGTCTTCTTACCAATTATTAGCTCACCAATAATAATTGATGCTAAACCAACGACAATTGAACCTTTTCCTAAATCCAAATTAGCAGTTTTATAGGCTTGGACGTAAAGAGCTGCAGCAATTGCAACAACACCATTTGAAATTGCTAGACCTGAAATAATCATTGTGTCAGTATTTATACCTTGAGCGCGACTCATATTTTGATTACTTCCAGTTGCTCTAATTGACATACCAATTTCAGTACCAAAAAAATAATATAAGATAATAAACAGTCCTAAGATAACTAAGAAACTAGGAACTACTCGACTAACAAAACTAAGCCATTCGCCGCTAGGAAATTTAAATATGTTTGTCAGTATTTTACTGGAATAAACATAAATTGTAGTTTTATCTCCTAAATAAAGAGAAGCTTTTCCCATTATTAATAGATTAATAGAATAAAGGGCTGTCATTGAAATAATTCCTGCTAAAATTCCCGGAATTTTTAGTTTAACATGTAATAAACCAGTTAAAGATCCAGCCACCATACCGCCTAAAAAAGCAATTATTATAGTTACAATTGGGTTTGAAAAAAAGGGATTATTTGTCAATATTAAAGAAGCTGTAATCGCACCGCCTAAAGTGATAGACCCTTCAACTGTTAAATCAGCGAAATCTAAGATTCGATATGAAATAAAAACACCTATTGCTAATAAGGCCCATATCAACCCTGACTCAAGCGCATCCTTTAATAAATAAACTATAAACATAAAATCACCTTATTCTAAAACTTCACTAGCATTTAATAATAAAATTTCAGGAACTACTAATCCTAATACTTCTTCTAGTTGTTTTTTATTAATGACTAAATCTACAACTGATACCATTGTCACAGCGATATCAGCTGGGGTATCACCTTTAATAATTCTTACCGCCATTTTTCCTGTATCATGTCCTAAATTAAAATAACTTAGCCCATAAGTAATTGATCCACCAGTTCTTACTTGTGATGTTTCGCCAGCAATTACTGGGACCTTAAAACTTTTATATTCAGTAATAATAGTTTCAATCGCCCCCATTGATGAAGCTAATAAATTATCGGTTGGCACATAAATTGCATCAACTTTAACGTTTGTTATTAAATTTGTTAAAGCGGCTTGTATATCACTTAAAGTTGAAATTGTGTTAACAGTTGGAACTAAACCAATTTCAATTGCGACATCTTTTGCTATATTTGCTTGAATTTCTGAATTACTTTCGCTTGAAGTATATATTATTCCTATTTTGCTAGCTTCAGGCTTTAATTTTTTAACTAAGCTTATTTGTTCTGCCACTGGATTCATGTCGCTAGTTCCTGTCACTTTACCCCCTGGTTTTTCCATTGATTCAACTAATCCCGCATCAACTGGATCAGTTACGGCGGTAAATAAAATCGGAATTTTTTTACCTCTATTTTTAGCGGCATCATTAACTGCTTGGGCCGCTGGTGTGGCAATTGCTAAAATCAAATCGCTTTCTCTAACTAATTTTGCAGCCTGTGTTTGCATAGTTGAAGCTTCTGCTTGAGGATTTAAATAATTGATTTTAATATTTTCTCCATCAATATAACCCACTTCTTCTAAAGCTTGAATAAAGCCTAATCTGGCATTATCTAAAGCATCATGACTTATATATTGCAAAATACCTATTTTAATCATACTGTCATTTTTACATCCAACTAAACTTAAAACTAATAAACTAAATACCATAAATGCAAATAATTTTCTAATGTTTTTCATATTATTTCCTCCCGATAAACAATAGTAAATAAAAAAATGTGCTACTGTAGTAACACATTTAGATATTATCAATATGTATGTTACTACTATCCCTATAGATCATAATTAGGATATGTAATAACACTTTTAAATGGCTTATACTATCAAAAAGCCAAGCGGTTAAATTACATATCCTCTTGGGTAATAATAGTAATAATAAAATTTTGATTGAAATTTATTAAACATAATTTTCCCTCTCAAATTTTCTTATAACCATTTTAACATAGATTAAACGTTTGTGAATAAAAAACAATAAGTAAACGTTTTCATATAATGTTAGAAATAGTTTCTTTTAATGTTTTTTAAAGCTTATTCTGTGCGAAGGGCAATAACAGGATCTTTTTTAGCTGCTGATTTAGATGGAATTAAACCAGAGATAAGTGTTAAAACTACACTAATCGTTAACATAATTAGTGCCACCCACCATGGAAATAAAGCAATTTTCACACCTGCATAAAAATTAACTATAATATTAATAATCCAAGATAATAAATAAGTTACAATTAAACCTATTAGTCCTGCTATAAGGCCAATAATAAATGTTTCAGCAATAAATAAGTTTGAAACATCTTTTTTTCTACCGCCTAGTGATCTAATAACACCGATTTCTTTAATTCGCTCAACAACTGATACATAAGTAATAATTGCTATCATAACTGAAGAAACGATTAACGATAATGAAGTAAAACCTATCAAGGCAATCGTAATAATTAATAATAAATTAGAAATCATCCCCATTATTAAAGAAAGCATATCAGTATAAATAATGTCTTCACGATCATCTTTTTTAAGTTCAGTCCCTGTCGATAATTTAATTAAATTCTTGCCATTCCACTGATCAAGCCATGATAAAACTTTATCTTTTTGTTGAAAATTAATGGTATAGATGCTAATTCCTTCTGGAAGCCTAAAGGCCTTACCATTTTCATCAATAATAACATCCCAACTAATTATCGTGTCATTTTCATCATAAATAATCTTAGAGGCAACATTAGCACCCATTGAAGTAAGACTATAAGAAACCATTGATATTCCACTATTATTGCCCATAAACATGCCCATTAAATTTTGCATCGCGTTGGAACTATCAATAATCCCGATGGCGCTTTTTGTTTCATTAGAACCGCTTAATATATATTCATATTTATAGTCAATTACTTTACCATCTATAACATGGAGCATATCTTCGGGTAATAATACGCCATTAAAATCCGTGCCCTTTTTTAAAACTATCGCAGTACCAGAAAATGCATCACTTTTCAGATTTTCTCTTAGATAGGTTGCCAATTCTGAATTATAATTTTCATCAATTATATGTTGAGCTAGAGCATTTGTATAATAAATGCCACTTTTTAACATCCCATAATTTAAATTGTCTTTTGGTTCTAAAATTCCCACAATTTTTAATGGCAATCCTTCATCAAAACTTTCCAAGCCATAAGGGCTATATGTAAAAGGAATTGAGGGATTTAAGCCTTTTTTAAAAATTGTATCATTAGGATACCAAGTATAAGTTATATCTGCTAAATCTTCATAGTCAATTTTACCACCATCATATAAATTAGAATCAAAATTATTTCCGATTGCTTTATAAACAATATTTATAAATTCATCTTGACTATAATATCCCATATAACCTAAAGTTAAATCGGCAATCATCCGGTCTTTTTCCAAAACAACCATTATTTCGTTAGCTTCTTTAGCAATTCCATTAGAACCTTCGGCTTTATACAATACATTATATTGTGATAAAACATAGTCTTCGGTGACCTCATTTTTAGTATTTGGTGCTTGCATGAAGGGATTATCAAGCATTCCTACAAACGAAGCATACTCTTCAAAGCCTTCGACATTTTCTAAAATTGTTTTATACATAGACTTAATTCCAGTAATAGATGTCTTTCGACCATTTTCGTAGCTAGGATATTTAAAATTGGTATAAAAACTATTAGTAACGTCAATGCCATAATCATATGTAATTGCTGACCAATAGTCTTGCGGCATATCGTTTAAGTAAATAATATAATCTTCGGTAATTTTATTTTGAACTTTAAAATCGTCCATTTTACTCAAGCGGTCATTTAATTCCTTTATCATCTCATTAACATTAATATAGTCACCTTTTGTAATAATACCACTTGTATCACGATGACTAAATTGACTCATAGCATTGATGTTAAAGGTTTCTTCTTTAATTGTAATAGGGTTACCGGCCAACATATCGTTTTGCATATCATCAATAAAGCCATTTAAACCGATTGAAATACTTAAGACTAACGAAACACCAATTATTCCAATACTTCCAGCAATAGCTGTCATCGTAGTTCTTCTTATTTTAGTAAATATATTTTGAATGGATAACTTAAAAGCGGTCCAAAAAGACATTTTAGTTTTATCTTTTAATTTGCTTTTTTTATTTTCCTTAGAAGCCGCTTCTGCTTGCTTTAATAACGCTGTGTTAGTGTCTTTTTCTTCTTCAAAATCTGCGTAAGGATTAGAGTCGTCAATTAATTTGCTATCAAGTAGTTTAATAATTCTGGTCGAATATTTTTCAGCAAGATTAGGATTATGTGTAACCATTATGACTAAACGGTCTTGAGCAATTTCTTTTATCAAATCTAGTATTTGAACACTAGTTTTAGTATCAAGTGCTCCAGTTGGTTCATCTGCAAGTAAAATATCCGGATCATTTACCAATGCTCTTGCAATTGCCACCCTTTGACTTTGACCACCTGATAATTGATTGGGTTTTTTGTAATATTGATCACTTAATCCAACTTTATCAAGCGCTTCTTTAGCTTTTTTAATTCTAGTTTCTTTATCTAGTCCGGCAATCGTTAAAGATAATTCCACATTTCCCAAAACAGTTTGGTGGGGAATAAGGTTATAACTTTGAAAAACAAAGCCAATTCTATGATTGCGATAAATATCCCAGTCGTGATCTTTATATTTTTTTGTGCTTTTACCCCAAATTAACAAATCACCATCTGTGGCCTTGTCTAATCCGCCGATTAAATTTAAAAGCGTAGTTTTACCACAGCCAGATGGACCTAAAATAGAAACGAATTCATTTTTACGAAAATTAATATCAATTCCTCTTAAAGCGCGAATAATATTATCAGAAATAAAATAATCTTTTTTAATGTTTTTTAATTTTAACACAACATCAACTCCCTCATTTTTAAATAAGTATAATTGATTGCAAAAAACAATAACTAGTTCATGTTTGCATTCCGTTTATTACTGATAAAAAGCACCAACTGCAAATTTTCGCAAAAAATGTTTACATATTTTAAAATACATCTTTAATTATATAGCAAAATCAATGAATTTTCAATTTATAACTGCGCATCAAAGATTTATATTTTGAACATAAATTTAAAGATTCACTTTAATCAATTCAAAATTTATAAAAAATATGCCCTTAAAAGATAAGAAAATTTGTGATTTATTTACCAGCTAATTTAAAGAATTATTAGTAAATTGGCAGAATATTCACAATATAATATAATATAAGTATAAATGTTTTAGCGTAAACGCTAAAAAAATCTTTTATTTCATTTTAAAAACTAATTGGAGGAAGTAGTGATGAAAAAGATATTTAAAATATTATTGCTTTCATTATCGGTAGAAACAAAAGGAATCTTTGTTTTTTCCATATATCTATCAATAAAAACTAACGGAAAACCACTTAAATAAAATTTCAATATTTCATCACTATAAATAAAGCCATGAGCTGGTTGAATAATAATTCCCTTTACACCTAAGCTAATCATGTTTTGAATTGTTTGGATTTCCTGTTCTTTATTTTCTTTTGTTAATTTAAAAACTAATTGATAACCTTTTCCGCTAACTTCACTTTCAATGCTTCTTAATATTTGTGTTCCAAAGGTTTCATCAATATCCGAGAGAATCAAACCAATTGTTTTATTTAGCCTCTCATCGTTTTTTTCTTCTAAATTATAATGAGTAATAACAAAAGTCCCTTTTCCAGGAATCCTTTTTACTACTCCTTGTTCTGCTAATAGATTAATAGCGTTTTTGGCTGTTATTCTACTAACACTAAAATTAATCATTATTTCTTTTTCGGTTGGTAATTGATCGTTATATTTTAATTTGCCATCTAAAATAAGCTTATAATAATGATCGCTGATTTTTTTGTATAAAGGTGTTTGTTTCATAAAATCATCCTATAAATTTAATCCTACGGTTGCTTGAACATCGGTAAATTGTTTTTGGAAAATCAAAAAGACAATTACTAACGGTATCGTCGCTAACATACTAGCTGCCATCGACATTCCGATATTGCCTTGAGCTTCAATATTTTTAACAAATGTTGCAACTACTAACTGATCGCTTTTTAAAATTAAGTAAGGCCACAAAAATGAATTCCAGTTACCCTGAAAAGTGAAAATAGTAATTGTGGCAAGTGCTGGTTTTACAAGTGGTAAATAAATTTTATAAAAAACTTGGAATTCATTAGCACCATCTATTTTGGCACTTTCACCTAACTCTTTCGGTAAAGTTAAGAAAAATTGTCTAATCATAAAAATATTAAAAATACCGGCTGCACTCGGCAGGACAACTCCTAACCAAGTTCTATATAAACCTAATTTATCAATTATATCACAGCTTTTTTTATTGTCAAACTTCTATTGAAACTACACTATTTTCTATACCATTTATACCATTTTTTTGTTAGCCTGCTTCCCTTTTAAAATGTTATTAACTTTTAAAAAACTACTTTTAAATTAAAATAAAACACCACTTAAATAAAGGAAACAAAATTAATTTTTACATTTTATAATTAGAGGATAAAAATATTTGTTTTACATAAGATATTTTTGTTTTTTATGTTAAATTTAACTGTTTTATTAGACTAATATAGATATTGAGATTCATTGACAAATATTTTATTACGCATTATAATGGATGCGGCATTATAATATTAATACATTAATTTATAAAAGTTGTTTGTGGGGGTCTCTCGGTGAAAGAAAAACATAAAAAAATTTTAAATACTGTTTTGACTTTAGTGGTTTTTTTGGGTGCTATTATTGGCATATATTTTATTTTAAAACGATTAGGTATAACCGATCAAGAAAGCCTACAACAAATTATTAAAAATACCGGTGCTTGGGCGCCAATATTTTTTTTAATTTTGCAAATTTTTGTCACTACATTATTATCGGTAATCCCTGGAACTAGTATGACATTTTTAATTATAGCCGGAATAATTTTTGATAACATTTGGCTAGCTATTTTTCTTTCGTTGGCTGGAGTTTGGATATCAAGTATTTTGATGTTTGTTGTTGGAAAAACACTTGGCGAAAAAATCGCTCAAAAACTAGTTGGTAAGGAAAATTTATTAAAAGCTCAAAACTTAATTGATACCAAGGCTAAAATTTATCTTCCTCTTATGTTTGTTTTCCCTTTTTTCCCAGATGATGGACTTTGTTTGGCAGCTGGTTTAACAAAAATGAAATACCGTTATTTTATCCCGGTGGTTATAATTACCCGCTCAATTGGGGTACTTGCTGCGGTTTTAAGTTCTTATTATCATAGTAATATATTTAATTTTTTAGGACTAAAGAATTTACTACCTATTGAATGGTTTTTATTGGTAAATGTATTATTGTTTGACCTTTATGTTATTTTTAAGTTAGCCAATCGATTAGAAAAAAGAATTAACGAAAAAAAGATTGATGATGAGGATAATATAACGACGACTAATAATTGATATTGTTAAGACTCATTAATTTAAAATCAACTTATTTTAGTAATTAGTACTATATTTAACACTTACAAAGAAATCTCTGTCTAAATATAGAAAAATGCCTAATACTTATCGTACTAGGCAATGAATTTAATATGGTGAAGGCGGAGGGGATTGAACCCACGACCCCTTGCACGTCAAGCAAGTGCTCTCCCGCTGAGCTACGCCTTCCTGTTAATTATTATATCTTAAAAAACTTTATTTTTCAATATAATTATATGTTATATTGATTATTTAGTTTCTTAAATTAGCTAATATTATTAAAAATGGTTTATAATGATAATGGTTGTATTCCAGGAAACCAACCTAAAAAAAACAGGAGTGTAGTTTTAATGAAAAAACTTGAATTAAAAGACTTAATATTTCAAGCTATGATTGCTGCTATTTATTTTGTCTTTACTATTATCTTAAAACCAATTAGTTATGGATATATTCAATTTAGAATATCTGAATTATTAATTATTTTAATTTTATTTGCCCCGAAACATTTAATAGGAATAACCTTAGGATGTTTTATCGCTAACTTTTTTGGTGATATCCCTGTTTTTGATGTTCCATTCGGAACTTTAGCAACTTTATCGTCCGGTATTTTAATTATTTTGTTTAAAAGAAAGATTTGGACTTTAATTTTTCCTGTGATTTTAAATGGTGTAATAATTGGTTTAGTTTTATTTTATGGTTTATCACTAACAATCCCCATTTATTATGTGATCGGTTATGTAGCATTGGGTGAATTAGCGGTTTTAACATTAGGGGCAATTATCTATTCCGTTATAAAAGATAATCCAATTTTATTAAATATATTAAAATAAAAAGCTTGAAATCGAAATTTGAATTTCAAGCTATTATTTTTTATAAGTTTAAATTGATTTTAATATTTTATCTTTAATTTCATTATAAACATCGGGATTATTAATTATATATGCCTTGGCATTTTCTCTTCCTTGTCCGATTTTTTCATCATTATAGGCATACCAAGCACCTGATTTTTTTATAATATCTAGATCGCTTGCTAAATCGATGATTTCTCCTGATTGTGATAACCCTTCACCAAATATTAAGTCAATTTCAACTTGTTTAAATGGCGGAGCGACTTTATTTTTAACCACTTTTACTTTGGTTTTATTTCCAACGATATCAGTCCCTAGTTTAATGGTTTCGCCTCTTCTAATTTCTAATCTAACAGAAGAATAAAACTTTAAAGCTCTTCCGCCTGGCGTCACTTCCGGATTACCAAAAATAATTCCAACTTTTTCTCTAATTTGATTAATAAATATTACAACCGAATTGGTCTTACTAATTATTCCTGATAATTTTCTCATTGCTTGACTCATTAGTCTTGCTTGTAGACCCACGTGTGAATCCCCCATAT
>CAZRWC010000031.1:0-11557 GCA_964603705.1 uncultured Acholeplasmataceae bacterium | reverse complement strand
GACTTAGAAGTAAGAGATTATTTTTCAAGAGTTGATGAAATTATTTTAGATAATCGCTTTAAAAAAGATAAAGCCATTGAAAAAGCCATTGACTATATTAGTGAATTAACTAACTTAACAGCCGTATCAATTGGCTCAAGTGGTGAAAATTCCTTAATTAAAAAGATTGAATATATCCAAACAACTCCTAATCAAGCGGTTGTTTTAATTGTTACAGCTGACGGTCATGTTGAGCATGATACAATAATAATTCCTGAAGATGTCTCTTCAAATGAATTAAAAGAAGCTATCAATAGTTTTGATAAAATCTTAAAAGATAAAGACATTAAAGAAGCTAGTCATATTCTTAAATTAAGATATACGGCTCAAAATTTAAGAACACTGATGGAATATGAAGCCAAGTTATTAGAATCATTTATCCAAACATTTGCTAGATTTGCCCAAGAAAATGTCTATTTAACCGGTATTCATAATGTGTTTGGGATGGATCAGTTTAGTGATGTTAATACGCTTAGACAATATGTAACAGAATTAAATGATAAAAATTTAATCAGACTTTTAGCCGATGATACATCTTTATCGATTAGATTTGGCGATGAAATAAGTTTTCTACCCCGTTCTAATTGTACAATTGTTTCAATTCCTTATAAATTAGAATCAGGTGAACGTGGAAATATCGCCTTAATTGGCCCGACAAGAATAAATTATAAGAAAGTTATACCGCTATTAGAATATTTAGCAGGACGACTTTCTAAATTATAAAGGAGAAATTTTAAATGGAAAAAACCAAAAGCAAAGATGAAACTCAAACTAAAGTTAATGCTACAAACCAAGCAGATGAGATTATAACCGAAGATGATCAAGTTATCGTCAATATTTCAAATAAAAACGGTGAAGCAAATGTTGAGGCTAAAATTTCAAAATCTTCCCGATTAAAATCTCAAATCAAAGATTTAGAAACCGAAATATTTGATTTAAAAGATAAGTTATTACGCAATGAAGCCGAATTAATCAATTTTAAGAAAAGGTTAGTCCAAGAAAGCATTCAAGATCGCAAATATGCCAACCAAGATTTAATTGCTGAGCTATTAATTGCCTTAGATCAATTAGATAAGGTCGTTAATGTTGAGGTAACTGATGAGAAACTTAAAAATTATTTAATTGGTTTTAAAATGATTAATACTCAAATTTTTGATGTATTAGAGTCTTCGGGTTTAAAGTATATTAAAGCAATTAATGAAATATTTGATCCGAAGTATCACCATGCGGTTGAAAAAGAAAATCATAAAGACTTGCCAAATGGCACAATTATTAAAGAATTACAAAAAGGTTATATGTATAAAGATAGATTATTACGACCTGCCATGGTCGTTGTCAATGAATGGAGTGAATAATTATGGCAAAAACAAATAAAATTATTGGAATCGATTTAGGAACTACAAACTCAGTAGTATCAGTAATGGAAGGTGGCGAAGCAAAAGTTATTCCTAACCCAGAAGGTGGAAGAACTACCCCATCAGTTGTTTCTTTTAAAAATGGAGAAATCTCCGTTGGTGAGGTTGCAAAACGTCAATCAATTACAAACCCAAACACAGCGTCTTCAATTAAAAGACATATGGGTGAAAAAAATTATAAAGTTAAATTAGATGGTAAAGATTATACCCCTGAAGCAATTTCAGCGATGATTTTACAAAATTTAAAACAAACCGCTGAAGCTTATTTAGGAGCTGAAGTATCACAAGCAGTTATTACTGTTCCAGCTTATTTTAACGACGCACAAAGACAAGCAACCAAAGATGCTGGTAAAATTGCTGGTTTAGAAGTTAAAAGAATTATTAATGAACCAACTGCGGCTGCTTTAGCATATGGAATTGACAAAACCGATAAAGAACAAACCATCTTAGTTTTTGACTTAGGTGGCGGTACTTTTGACGTTTCAATTTTGCATTTAGCAGAAGGCACATTTGAAGTATTATCAACTAGTGGCGATAATAAACTAGGTGGCGATGATTTTGACCACCGTATTGTTGAACATTTAGTAGCAGAATTTAAAAAATTATATGGAATAGATTTATCAAAAGACAAATCCGCTATCCAAAGATTAACTGATGCCGCTGAAAAAGCTAAAAAAGAATTATCAGGCATTAACCAATCACAAATCTCATTACCATTTATTTCAATGGGAACTGATGGGCCAGTTCACTTAGATATGAGCTTAACTAGAGCTAAATTTGATGAATTAACCCATGATTTAGTTGAAAGAAGTATTATTCCAGTTAAAAAGGCTTTAAAAGACGCCAAATTAAGTCCAAAAGATTTAAATCAAGTATTACTAGTTGGTGGCTCTACTAGAATTCCAGCTGTTCAAGAAGCGGTTAAAAAAGAATTAGGAAAAGAACCTAACAAAAGCGTTAACCCAGACGAAGTTGTTGCGATGGGAGCGGCAATTCAAGCCGGAGTTTTAGCGGGAGATGTTAAAGATGTTTTATTATTAGACGTTACACCACTTTCTTTAGGAATTGAAACTTTAGGTGGGGTATTTACTAAGTTAATCGAAAGAAACTCAACTATCCCAACTTCAAAATCACAAGTATTTTCAACGGCTGCTGACAATCAACCAGCAGTTGATATCAACGTATTGCAAGGTGAAAGAGCGATGGCAAACGATAATAAAAGTTTAGGACGCTTCCAATTAACTGGTATACCACCAGCACCAAGAGGAGTGCCACAAATCGAAGTTACATTTGACATTGATGCTAATGGTATTGTAAGTGTTAAAGCTAAAGACTTAGGAACTAATAAGGAACAAAAAATAACTATTTCTGGTGGTTCAGGTTTATCAGACAAAGAAATTGATCGTCTAGTAAAAGAAGCTGAAGAACAAGCCGAAGCTGACAAACTTAAAAAAGAAGCGGTTGAGCTTAAAAATGAATCCGAAAATTTAATCTTCCAAGCCAAAAAAGCCGTTAAAGATTTAGGTGATGAAGTTACTGAAGAAGAAAAAGAATCAATTGAAAAATTATCAAATGAATTGGAAGAATTACTAAAAGATGATAACCTAGATGCAATAAGAAGTAAAAAAGAAGAATTAGAAACTGCCGCGCAAGGAGTTGCCATTAAAGCCTATGAGAAAGCTCAAAAAGAACAGGCTCCTAATGAAGATGATTCTTCTAGTGCAAATTCAAGCGACCAAGAAACAGTTGACGCAGAATTTCAATAAAAATTAAAATATATCGATTAAGGGCTTATCAAAGCCCTTAATTAGAATATGAGAGGTAGATTATGGCATCAAAAGATTATTATAAAACCCTGGGTGTCGATAAAAATGCTAGTCAAGATGATATTAAAAAAGCTTATCGAGACTTAGCGAAAAAATATCATCCTGATGTTTCAACCGAAACTAATGCAGAAGAAAAATTTAAAGAAGTTCAAGAAGCTTATTCTATATTAAGTGATAATGAAAAAAGAAAAAGTTATGACCAATTCGGCTCTGAAGGACCGCAATTTCAAGGTTTCGGAGACGCTTTTTCCGGTTTTGGTGACTTTAGTGACATTTTTTCATCTTTTTTTGGTGGCAGTCAAACGAGCCGTAGAAGATCTTCAACCGGTCCACAACGCGGTTATGATAAAGAAATCAGTATGACAATTGACTTTATGGAAGCGGCCTTAGGTACGAAGAAAAAAGTTAATATTAAGCTTGATACTAACTGTGCAACTTGTAAGGGAAGCGGAGCCGCTAGACCAGAAGATGCCACGACTTGTAAAAACTGTCATGGTTCTGGCTATGTTAATATCCAGCAACAAACTCTTTTTGGTAATGTAGTGAGCGAAAGAAGTTGTCCTACTTGTGGTGGAAGCGGTAAAATTATTAAAAACCCATGTAGTAGTTGTAATGGTGCAGGAAGAGTTGAAAAAAATAAGGTTGTAGAAATTAATATTCCTGCTGGTGTTGATAATGGCATGGCACTTAGAGTTCCAGGTTATGGTGACGAAGGATTTAGAGGCGGACAAAATGGTGATTTATTTATCAAATTTAGAGTTAAACCGCATAAAGTCTTTAAGCGAAGCGGAATAGATATTATCCTAGATTTAGACATTACTTTTTCACAAGCTGCTTTAGGAGCTACAGTTGAAATTCCCACTATTTATGGTGAGGTTGATTTAAAAATTCCCCAAGGCATTCAAACTGGTACCTCTTTAAGAATGAGAGATAAAGGAATTGACCAAAAAAATCGTAAAGGTCATCAATTTGTTAATGTCAATGTAGTTACACCTAAAAATTTAACAAATGAACAAAAAGAGCTTTTTAATAAGTTAAGTAAGTTAGAAGCGAAAGAAAAAAAGACATTATTTTCAAAATTTAAAGATATTTTCAAGTAATTATTATTTAATCTTGATTAAAAATATAAAAATTGTTAAAATAAAAGATATGAAAGGTGGTAACTTCATGGATAAAGATAGAATTAAGTGGTTTAATGATTATTTTAAAAAGGATACGGGAGCAATTGACGCTCAATATCAAGAATATGTTGATGCTGATTTAGCTTTAATTAAGAAAAGGGCTTTTCAGTTATTAAGTATTAGCGAAGCTGATTTAATTGATGTACCGATTATTTTATTGGCACCGGTAACACTTGATACTAAAAATCCAGTTCAATATAAACTAGCTAAAAAAGAAGATTTAGATGAAATGGTTCTTCAATATAATCAATCTTTAGTAACTATGTTATTTTTAGGTCATGATCAATTATATTATTATCAAGTTAATATCGATCATCGTTTTCCGTTTCTTGCTAATGATGTAGCAGGAGAAGTTTTATACTTTGATATTATTAATATTGAAGCTTCAGTTGAATTAGATGATGTCATAGACGCTAGAAAAGAGTATGTTGATTTACAACTTTGGTTAAGTGATGGCGGAGCCTTGCCATTTAGACTACGCGAAAGATTGTTTACTGGCGAGTTAGAAGCGGTTCTTTTAACGAAAGAAGAAGAAAAAGTTTTAACTAAATTAAGAAAAACTATTCGCGAAAGACGTATATTAAAATGAAAATAAGCTCCAATCGGAGCTTTTTCATTATCTTATTATTTATTTTTGATAGCGTAATTAATTGACTAATCTTTTAATATTTAGTATAATTTTAAATGTTAGGGTGATTTGGATGTTGGTCTATCGACTAAACGAAATTAATGATTTTAAAAAAATAAATTCACAAGTTAAAGCCTATGAAGTTAACGAAGCATTTCCTGATGTAATAAGCATTGAAAATATATTAGTTAATGGTCATATTAAAAGAAGTGATTTCGATTATTTATTAGATGTTAATATTAAAGCAGATTTAGTCATGGCTTGCGCTTTTACCCTAAAACCAGTTGATGTATTGCTAGATTTCGATTTAAGTTTTCGCTTTGGAAGTTCAGAAAAATCCGATTATGAACTAACCGATCCACTTGATTTAAATCCGATAATTCTAGGTAATATTTTAGCGGAAAAACCATATAATGTTTTCCATGAATCGGCTGATCCTAATATGTTTTGCGATGAACCACGTATTCATCCGGCCTTTGAAGGATTAAAAGATTTAATTAAAACTAAAGACAAGGAGGGAAAATGAAATGGCTGTTCCATTTAGACGCACCGGAAAAACTGCAAAACGCAAAAGAAGAACTCATTATAAACTTAAGACACCTGCCTTAGTTGTTTGCCCACAAACCGGTGAATTCACACTCCCACACCGAGTAACTCCAAATAGTGGTTACTACAAGGGACAACAAATATTAGTTAAAAAGAAAAGACGCAATTGAGCGTCTTTTTCTTTATTATGATATAATTTAATTAAGAAAAAGGAAGTGAAATAGTTAATACTAGTTACTATGAAACATATTACCGTTTTATTAGAAGAGGCAGTTAATGTCCTGGCTATAAAAAAAGATCATATTTATGTTGATGCTACCTTAGGAGGGGGCGGACATGCAAAATTAATTTTAGAACAACTGGCTAATACCGGTCATCTTTATGCTTTTGATATGGATGATGAAGCTATTATTAGAAATCAAGGTTTAGTTGATCAATATAAAAACCTAACGATTATTAAAGCTAACTTTAAAAACTTAACAAGTGAACTAGCTAAGTTAGGTATTTTTAAAATAGATGGCATCTTATATGATTTAGGTCTTTCTTCCTTTCAAATTGATGATTTAAAAAGAGGTTTTTCCTATCTTTACGATACAAGTTTAGATATGAGAATGGATTTAAGTTTAACCATTGATGCGAAAACAATTTTAAACGAATATCAATTAAATGATTTAACTAGGATTTTTCGCGAATATGGAGAAGAGAAAAATGCTTTTTATATCGCGAAAGAAATCATTAAGAAAAGACCCATCAATTCATCAAAAGAATTAGTTGAAATTACCGATAAAATTAATTATAAAACTAAAGGCCATTCAGCTAAAAGAGTTTTTCAAGCTTTAAGAATTGAAGTCAATCAAGAATTAGAATCACTAAAAGAATCACTACTTCAAGCGGCTAATTTAGTTAATAGTGGCGGGAAAATAGCCGTAATTACTTTTCATTCTTTAGAAGATAGAATTGTTAAACACTTTTTTAAACAATTATCAGAAACGACCATAATAAAAGGACTACCAGTTCCGATTGAACCAGATAGTCCTTTTGAATTAATTACTAGAAAAGCAATTTTGCCAAGTCAGACAGAAATTGATTTAAATTCACGTAGTAAATCAGCTAAATTAAGAGTAGTGAATAAAAAGTAACTATTCTTTTTTTCTAGCTCCAACGGTAATTTTTACATATTGATATTCTAAATCGTCACGATTAATCAACTTTAACACGGTATCATAGATTTTTTGATTATTGATTTCAATAATTTCATTACTACCTTCACAATGAATATGTAGGTGTGAACCAGCATCATGCATTGGATTGTCCAGTGTAAGATCATAATATCTAACGCCTTCAATATATAATTCAACAATTACATTATGATCCATAAAAAAATCTAAATTATTATAAAGAGAAGCAACATTAGTAAAGCCTGCTGCTGACAATCTTTCATATAGTTGGTTAAAGGTTAGATGTTCCTCACCTAAAATTTCAATTAGTTTAATTCTGCCTTTAGTTAAACGTGAGCCTTCGGCTCTTAATTGATTAAAAAACTTTTCTCTATTTGGATACATTTTATCAACTCCTAAAAATATTATACTAGTTATTTATATTTAATGCAAATAAGTAACTTGATAATTAGCAATTAATATTAGCAGAATTAAGCTTTTATGATAAAATAGTATTGAAATAAAAAAAAGATTTTAAAGGAGGTGTTTCGAGGTCACTCGATAAATCATGCATATCTTATATGGCGGTTCATTTAACCCCCCAACTTTAGCTCATGAAGCAATTATAAAAAAAATTAATGATCTTTTTAAGCCAACTAAAATTATTATTATGCCAGTCGGAAGAAGTTATACTAGAAAAGATCATCAAGCTAATATCGATCGTATTAAGATGTTGGAGTTAATTGCTAAAAAATATAAAAATGTTGAAATATCAGATTATGAAATAAATAATCCTTTTAATGGTACGATTAAAACCTTAGAATATTTAGAAAACTTATATCAAGCTAAATTTAGTTTTGTAATGGGTGCCGATAATCTTTTAGAAATTAAAACTTGGATTGATTATGAAGAGTTATTAAAAAACTATCATATTATTTGTTTTAATAGAAACAATCTTTTAGATAAAAATAGTGTCAAAAATATTGCTGATTCATATCAAGCAAAAATCGATTTAATTCCTTTAAATAAAGATATAAGTTCTTCTGATATTAGAAAAGATCTGGAACTAAATAAAAACAACCTTTCAAAAGAAATTTATGATTATATTAAAACTAATCATTTATATAAGGAGGATCATGAATAATACTAAAAGACCAAAAGTAATTTTAGGTATGTCAGGTGGAGTTGATTCATCAGTAGCAGCATATTTATTATTAAAAGAAGGCTTCGAAGTTGAAGCCGTTTTTATGCGTAATTGGGACTCAACGATTAATTATGATATTTTAGGAAACCCAACACTAAATGATGAAATTTGCCCTCAAGAGATTGATTATCAAGATGCCAAAAAAGTAAGTGATAAATTAGGCATTAAACTTCACCGGGTTGATTTTGTAAAAGAGTATTGGGAAAAGGTATTTAGTTATTTTTTAGATGAGTATCGGCAAAATAGAACCCCAAACCCCGATGTTTTATGTAATAACGAAATTAAATTTAAAGCTTTTATTGATTATGCATCTACGCTTGATTACGATTATATCGCGATGGGTCATTATGCTAGAGTTATTAAAGAAAATGGCCAAGTTAAATTATTTAAAGCGCTTGATTTAAATAAAGATCAGTCTTATTTTTTATCGCAATTAACCGAAAAACAATTAGAAAAAGTTATTTTCCCGCTAGGAAATTTAAATAAAGAAGAAGTTAGAAAAATCGCATATCATCTCGATTTAGAAACAAAAGATAAAAAAGATTCAACCGGAATCTGTTTTATTGGTGAAAGAAACTTTAATGAGTTTTTAGCTAACTACCTTCCCGCTAAAGAAGGATTAATTAAAAGACTCGATGGAACTATTTTAGGAAGACATTTTGGCTTAATGAATTATACCATTGGACAAAGAAAAGGTATTGGACTTGGGACGATTATTGGGCTTGATGGCCCGTGGTATGTGGTTGGTAAGGATTTAGCCAGCAATACTTTAATTGTTGAAAACAAAGATCATCTTGATTATTTGAAATCAGATGAATGTCTAGTCAAAGATTTAGTCCTTAGAACTGACTTAACTAAATCTAGTTATCAAGCAAAATTTAGATATCGACAAAAAGATCAACCAGTTGAAATAACTTTATTAGCCGATAATAAAGCTTTAATTAAATATAATAATATTAAAGCCGTTACACCAGGTCAAGTTTTAGCTATTTATGATAATGATGAATGTATTGGGGCGGGTTTTATTGATGAGGTTTTTTATCAGGGCGAAAAAAGGAGATATTCATAAATGTTAGATCTTGAGTTAGAAGTAAAATATACCGGTTATATAACTCGTTATACTTTTCATAATCCTGAAAATCTTTATTCGGTTGCGAGATTTCAAACGGCCGATGGTCTAACTAATATGACGATTGTCGGTAATTTTCCGAAAGTTAGTAGCGATTTATTATATGAAATTGGTGGCCAATTTGTTACCCATAACCTTTATGGTGAACAACTTTTAGTTCAATCGGTTCGAAAAGCTGAACAAACTTCAAATAAAAAAGGCTTAATAGCATATTTATCAGGTCCCTCATTTCATGGTATAGGACCAAAAACTGCTGAAAAAATCGTTGATTATTTAGGAGTAGAAGCAATTGAAAAAATTTTAGCCGATAAAAACATCTTAAAAGATATTAGAATAAATAAAGTTAGAATCGAAACGATTTATCAAACACTTTTAGAAAACAGAAAACTTGAACAAACTCAAATTGCCTTATATGAGCTAGATATTATGGGAGCAACCGCCAATAATATCTTAGCTAGATATGGTAATACTTCCATTGAAGTTTTAACTAATAACCCCTACCGCTTAATCGATGAGATTAAAGGAGTCGGTTTTATTAGAGCCGATGAAATCGCTAAAAAAATTGGCATTGCTGAAGATGATGAAAGAAGAATCCAAGCGGCAATTATTTATGCTTTAAACCAAGCAACTGATTCCTATGGCTATACTTATTTAACCTATGAACAAGTAATTAGTGCCGTTAATAAAGTATTAAAGTTTGAAATTGATTTAACAACCTACTTAAAAGACTTAACTGAAATTGGTAAGTTAATTGTTGAAGATGATAAATACTTTTTAGCGCCTATTTATAATTCTGAAAAAATCATCGCGACAAGAATTTTAAAAATCGCTAGCAATAATCAAGCCTTTGTCGATCCAAAGGTATTAGATGAAATATTATCAAAGAGTTTTGATCTAGATTATACTACCACCCAACTTGAAGCGATTAAAGAGGGATTAACCAATCCTTTTACGATTATTACTGGCGGACCTGGAACCGGAAAAACTACGATTATTAAAGCCATCTTAGATATTTATCAAGAATTAAATGAAATTCCTAAAAACTATTTAAATGAATATGTTAATATTATGGCTCCAACCGGAAGAGCTGCCAAAAGAATGCGCGAGATACTAGATTTTAAAGCTACAACCATTCATAAGGGATTGGGTTTTGATTATACTGGGTTATTTAATTATGATAAGTATAATCAATTACCACAAGATTTAATTATCATCGATGAGTCATCGATGATTGATACTTTTTTAGCACAATCATTATTAGAAGCAATTAAAGATGGTGCTCAAGTTATTTTAGTTGGTGACGTTGATCAGTTACCTAGTGTTGGCCCCGGTCAAATTTTAAAAGACTTAATCGAATCAAATCTAGTAAAAGTCGTTAGATTAACCGAAATTCATCGTCAAGCCCAAAACTCTAATATCGTTAAAATAGCCGGCAAAATAAATCAACAAACGATTGAAGATAAAGACTTAACCTCAGAAAATGACGCCTTTTTATATCGTTTGAATCCTCAAGCGATTAAAAAATGGTTAGTCGATTTGGTTAAAAGTGCGCTTGAAAAAGGTTATGATATTATTAATGATGTCCAAATCTTAATTCCGATGTATCGCGGAGATCTAGGCATCGATCAAATTAATATTGCCATGCAAGAGGCCTATATTAGTAATAAAGACTTAAAAATTACGCAAGGCGACCGCACTTTTTTTATTAAAGATAAAGTTATTCAACTAGAAAACGATCCAATCAAAGATATTATGAATGGTGATATTGGTTATGTCGAAAGAATTTTAGTTAGTGGTGATAATAAAAAAAGTTTGTTAGTCAACTTTGATGGTAATAGAGTTGAGTATCAACAATCCGATTTAACGCAATTAAAACATGCTTATGCAATTTCAATTCATAAATCGCAAGGTTCAGAATATCCAGTCGTAATAATTCCAATTGTTAAAAATTATTTGATAATGTTAAAAAAACAACTAATCTATACGGCCGTTACTAGAACGAAAAGTCATTTAATTGTCTTAGGTGATCTAGGACTAATAAAATATGCCAGTCATAAATTATCAGATAATCGGCAAACTAATTTAAAATCTCAACTTAATGGAAATTTTGAAACAGAAGAAAAAGAGCCAACCGATAATATAAGTCCGTGGGATTTTATGTAGATTTTGATTTTTAAAGCCAAACCATCTTGGTTTGGTTTTTTAATTTCCTATCAAATGATGACAAATAAATTTAAAGTGATATAATATCATTATCAAAGTAATAAGGAGATATAAAAATTGGAAAATGTTATTCGCTTTGATTTTGAGAGAAAACCTTTAAAAGAACGTAAATTTTTAACTCCAATAGCCTTTCTTTTAAGTTTTCCAGAAGTTTGGCGTCGCCGATTAAAGATTAATAAAGTTAACATGGAAGGATTAAAGCCGCCTTA
>CAZRWC010000030.1:0-11987 GCA_964603705.1 uncultured Acholeplasmataceae bacterium | reverse complement strand
ACCAGCTTGCTTAACGGTTATCATTGTTGTTCCACCTTTGGTATAAAAAGTGGATATTTTTTGTTTCTTAATAATATCAACTAAAATAGTCCAAACCGGTTTCGACCTTTTTGAATTCTAAAAACATACGGTATTTCAATTACCGATAGATTAAAATCATAACTTAAAACCAAGTTTTCTTGATCTATTCTAGATTTTATATATGGGTGGTGTTTAGTTAATTGGAGTTTAGGATATTTTTCATACAAATTATATATAGGGGCTGGGCCTTCTACTCTTTCATCAATTCCAGCCGCAAAAATAAAGCCTTCAGATCCTGTTAAAAAATCCTTTAAATCATTATCAGACATTTCAAGATAGTTTCCAAAAACTATTTCTAATTTATTAGAAAAAATCATATCTTTTGGTAATGGACTTAAAGATAAGGTCTTAAGTTCATGACCTTTGTCAATTAATTGAAGTGCGGCTGAATAACCTAATAAGCCGGTTCCGCCAATCATTGCTATTTTCATTTTATTTTTTAATATCTATAATTAGGTTTAGTAATTCATCTGGATTATCAACAATCTTTTTAATCCCTTTATTTTCGAGAAATTCTTTAGTTCTAAAACCCCAACTGACCGCGATAAATTCTAAGTTAGCGTTTTGGGCAGTTCGAAAATCTACTTCACTATCACCTATATAAATAGCTTGCCTATTAACTACTTTTAAGTCATTTAACGTTAAATTAACCAAATATGAATCAGGCTTGTTAGGGAATCCCTTTAATGTCCCATAAATCACATCAAAAGCAGCCCCAAAATGTTTTGGAATCAAACTTTGTACATCAGAATTATCTTTATTAGAAATTAAAGCCAATTTGTAACCGCTGGCTTTTAATTTATTAACTAAATCTAAAACACCTTCGTAAGGTGTTGTTAAAATATCATTATGATTTTGATAATAAGTTAGATATGCTTGGTGAATTAATTCAAATTCATGATTGCTAATTCCTTCTGGTAAAGAGTTTTTAATTAAGTACTTTGACCCATATCCTAAATTCTTTAAAATTTCACTAACCTTTAATACTTTATAACCATACTTTTCTAAAACATAATTAACACTATTAGTAATATCTTTAGATGTATCTAGTAATGTACCATCTAAATCAAATATAATTGCCTTTATCATAAACTATCGAGTATAACTCGAAACTCACCCCTTCTTTTATAACTCCATATTCACTTTATTATACTATATTTAAAAAATATTGATTGAAGACTTTACATTTTTAAAATTTATGTTATTATATATGGCGGTATGGGGATGTTCTTGGATTCGCCGGGATATGCGAGATAATGATAAGCATGTACTGGTTACGCAGTTAAAAACGTCGAGGTTATAATAACCGGAAACACACAAACACAATTAGCATTCGCTTAAGATTAAGCAGCTAACCTTCCTTAACTCTTACTTACGTGGGTTAAGCTAAGGTCACTTAGAGTAAGTTATATGAAGTTATTGCTAGGATATCTTCATGAATCCAACTAGCTAGTAAAAGATTATATTGTTAGTTATATAATATTTTATGAAATAAACTAAAACTAACTAAACATGTAGAAGTTTGTTATTAAGGTATTTCGTACAGGGGTTCGAGTCCCCTCATCTCCACCATTAGCCATTGCATTGGCTTCCATTTTTAGGAGAAAAGGTATAAAATATACCCACACTCTAAAAGAAGGGAGCCTTTTTTCATGCGTACAACAATTCAGGATAAATTAAAAATGGTAGAAGCCCATATACTTGAAGGAAAATCACTATCACATGTATCAGAACTTTATGGTGGTTATGATTTATCCAGTATAAAATACCTAGTTAATTTATATAATAAACATGGAAAAGAAATATTTATAAATAGAGAGCGCAGAGAATATAGAAGAGATACAAAGTTACTAGCAATCTCAAGAGTAAAAAATGGTGAATCAATTAGAAGTGTAGCGCTTGATTTAGGAATAATAGAGCCAACAATTTAACGATTACTCAGAAAATTAATCCGTTATAAAACAGATGAGATGAAGAAAATTTATTTACATATAATTGCTTTCTAGAAAAATGTTTGACTTTATTCACAAATAATGTATAATATATGTGAACGGGGTTGATGTTATGGAGACAATTAACAGTCTTGAAAAAATCAAAGAAGTAATTAATCAAAGCGATCCAAGTAGTGTATTTGTTGCCTCTGATTTTGCTGATATTGCAAACAATGAAGTTATAAGAAAAAACCTATCGCTTTTAACCAAAAGAAATTTTATAAAGCGAATTAATCACGGATTATATATAAAACCAGAGTTCAGCAAATTAACAAATGAGCTTATTCCATTTGACACATACAGGGTTGCAAGTGCCATTGCTAGAAATCATGGATGGAAAATTGTTCCATTTGGACAAACTGCCTTAAACATTTTGGGGTTGTCAAATCAAGTTACTGTAACCTACGAATACTTAAGTGATGGACCATATAGAACTTACGAAATAAATGGTTATAAAATTAGTTTTATGCACCGAGCAAACAAAGATTTAAATGATATTCCTTATAAAACGGCAATAATTATTTCAGCTATTAGAGCTCTTGGAGAAACAAATATTACGAGTAATCATATTGAACTAATAAAATCAAAGTTAACTGATGAAGAAAAAAGACAAATATTAGATGATACAAAGTATATTACAAGATGGGTAAGAACGGTACTGGAAACAGTTGTTGAAAATTAAATAAGGAGAACATATGTTAAAAACAATCAATTTAGAGTTAAATGAAATTAATGAATTAGTAAGGCTAACTGCTGATAAAATGAAACTTCCACCATCTATGGTTGAAAAGGATTTTTGGGTAAGTTATATGTTGGAGTACCTGTTCAATCGTTTTGAGTACAGACATTTATTGGAATTTAAAGGCGGAACCAGTTTGTCCAAGGGATACAATTTGATTGAAAGATTCTCTGAAGATATTGATGTTGTGCTAAATCTAAAAGCGCTAGATGTTTCAGAAACAGAATTCACTAAAACAAGAAGTAAAAACAAACAAGATGAATTTAATAAAGATTTGTTAAATAAATCATATGGTTTTTTAAAGAATGATTTTTACAACACAATCAAACAAGACATTGCTCTTGAATTAATCCATCCACATGAATTTATTTTTAATGAGGAAGATGCTTCAATTAGCTTCAGGTATCCTCAAATATATCAAGATCCAACATTACTACAAGAAATAAGATTAGAAGTAGGCGTACTTGCATCGTGGACGCCTTTTGAAAAACTAAGTATTAAATCATTTGTAGCAGAACACTATCCTAACTTTTTCAACAAACCAGATTTCAAAGTACTTACTACACAAGCGAAAAGAACTTTTTGGGAAAAAATAGTTATTCTTCATAAAGAAGCAAATAGAACAAAAAGTAAAACACCTCACAGATACTCAAGGCATTATTATGATGTATACAAAATGATTCAATCAAGTATAAAAGATGAAGCGTTAAATGATCTTGATTTGTTAAAAGACGTGGTTGATTTTAATGTTAAGTTTTACCCCACAAGTTGGGCACGCTTTGAAGCTGCGAAACAAGGAACATTCAAATTAATACCAAGTGCTGAGACATTAGTTAGACTTTCTAAGGATTATGATGACATGCAAAGTATGTTGTATGGAGATAAACCAACCTTTGCACAGATCATCGATAAAATTAAAGAGTTTGAAAATTTATTAAATCTTCAATACTAGAAACAGGTATATTAAAATTTAGTTATATAAAGAACAATGGACGAGGTATAGAAAATGATGTTTAATGAAAGTTTTAATTATCTTGAAAATGAAAAAATAAAATTGTTAATAAACGATAAAAACAAAGGCAATGAAAATGAAATCCCTTATTATTACTATGCAATTATACTAAAAGAAAAAGATGTAGAAATCGGAAAAATTAGTATTAGGATTGGCCATAATAAGCACTCTTACTATAATGGAAATATTGGATTTGAAATCTATGAAGGATATAGAGGTAATAAGTATTCATTGTTGGCAGCTAAACTTGTCTTTCCAGTTGCAAAATATCATGGTATGGATTGTTTGTATTTAAGTTGTGATGAATCAAACGATGCAAGTTCAAAAATTATTGAAATGCTTGGTTCCAGATTTGTTGAACTAGTTATTCCACCCAAAGATTATATTTTTTATTATGATGGAATGGAAAGACATAAGATATATAAGTTAGACTTATAATCAGCCTAACAAAGCCATCAATTTTAGGGGTGCGTAAAATTTGACAGGGGTGCGCAGATGTATCAAAATAGGTCAACCAACACAAACTTCCCCCCCGTCTATAATTATTTATTTGACGGCTTACAAAGGGAATAACTAACAATCCAAAAAAATATAAGGCGATAAAAACCGTCTTATTTTTTTGCACAAATATTATTTACTACCTTCTATTTAGAAAAAGTCAAGAATTGCAGCAAAAAATAGTACCCAGTGACTGAAGAAAAATCTGCATGTGGTTTTCAAATATTATTTATTCGTAATTTGTTTATTTAATTATTTTAATTGTTATTACTTCAAAAGGTCCAAATTCTAATTCGTTTTTAATTATTTTTTCGCTATTTTCTTCAATTAAATTAGTTATACATAAATCCTTTATATCGTTTTCTGTTGTAAAGGTTAGATTAGTTCTAACGTTATTTTTGTTATATAATCTTAGAATATACCCATCTTTATCTTCTGCTACTTTAATGGCGGAAATTTCGATATTGTCATTATCAAAGGAAATAAAGTTATTAGTTTTAAGTTCTTCCGTAAATGTCGGATAAAAGGTATTAAAGATAATGGCTTGTCGATCAAGATTATTTTTAGTGTGGTTTTCTTTTTTAATGATAAATTGATATTGATAACTGGTTTTATCTATATCACCGTTTATTGCTGGATAATTAGTACTTCTTAATAAATTAATATCCATTGTATTGTTTTTTACATAATAGCCGTACTTACTATCGTTTATCATACTAAAAGACAATTCGTTATCATTAATACTAACCCATTTTTGACCTGGAACTTCAAACTGTGCTGTGTCTATTTTGTTGTTATTGGTTCGCTTTCTTGTTATTTCACCAAACTGAATGTCAAAATGGGCATCTTCGGTATCAAGGTTTATTTCTGAAGAGGTTCTAAGCATATAACCGGTATTTTTCCAATCAAGGTTATGAGCAAATGTAATATTGCTAGTTTTTTTATCAATCGTTATTACTTCACTAAGTTTTGAATCTTTAAAGATATAGTTTTGGGTTATTTCATAAAAACGTTCATAATCTTTAATTATTTGATCAACTAACTTCATTCTAACTGGTGTTTGCTCGCGATAATGATCTTTAATATTCCAAGCGTCGCCAAAGTCTTTAAAGACTAATAATTCATTAATTAGACCATTTTTAGCAAGTTTTTTATTAAGTGGTTTATAAGTGATTTCTTTAATAAATCCTGTTTTATCTATTTCATAAATAATATCCTTAGTATCAAAAACAGTATCATTAATATTTTTTCCACTGTAGGCAATAGAACATTTGCTTGTTTCAAATGGTTTTAGATTGTAGACAAAATATTGATTATTAACTTTTAAAATCTTTTCATGGGCATAATGAAGAGGGTTATATAAGTAAGTTTCTTCATTAATTGTCGTCGTATATGAAGGTAGTGCTTTTTTAAATATTTGATCAACTTGATTGCTAATGATTTCATATCTTGCTAAACATTCATCATAAACTCTTTTAATTGATGAACCCGGTAAAATATCATGAAATTGATATAATAACACTTCTTCCCAGATTTTTTTAATTTGATTTATTTCTTTATCAAATTTATTTGTTAAACTTAAAACTATTTCTAGTGATTTTAATTTTTCTTCCATCACACGATTCATCTTAGTAACATTGGCTTGTGAGGTATAAGTTCCTTGATGATTTTCTAAATATAATTCACCTTTATATCTCGGTAAATCTTTTTGATATTTTTTTAATCTTTCAAAAAAATCAGCAGCACTACTATACTCAACTTTTGGGATTGGATCTAAATTAGCTTGCCGATCAATTCTTGCTAAATGTTCATAGCCTGGACCACCACCACCATCTCCTATACCATAAACAATTAAGGCTTCTGGAGCAACATCTTTCTCGCGATAGTTATTCCATGATTGATAATTGCTTCCAGCTAGCGAAGGGCTATTATATGTTCCTTCCGGAGGCATATGAGTAAGAACTTGAGTTCCGTCAATACCTTCCCAATTAAAAGTATGATGGGGAAATTGGTTAACTAAATTCCAAGAAATTTTTATCGTCATAAAATAATCTAAACCTGAGTTTTTAATAATTTGAGGTAAGTTTCCACTATAGCCAAAAACATCAGGTAACCATAAATTTCTTACCTTATATCCGAATTCTTTTTCATAATATTTAATACCGTATAACATTTGCCTTATTAAAGACTCTCCGCTTGGAATATTAGTGTCAGATTCCACCCACATCCCCCCTTGAAGTTCAATTCTACCTTCTTTGATATATTGTTTTACCTCACTATATAATTGCGGATAATCTTCTTTAAGCCAAACAAGTTGTTGGGGTTGTGAAACACCATAAATAAACTTGGGATGGTTTTTAATATTATCTAAGACGGTTGCAAACGTTCTTCCGATTTTTCTTCTTGTTTCTCTAATCGGCCACAACCAAGCTAGATCCATATGACCATGACCAATTGCAAAAAACTTTCCATTATTGGTGGTTTCTATATTTAATAACTTGGCTAAAATATCTTTCGCTTTAGCTAAATAACCTTTCTCTTCATAAATAATTAATAATGATGCTTTGTATAACCCTCTTAATAGTTTTAAATATCTTTCGCTTTTATTATCTAAAACATTAAGTAAAGAAAATAAGGTTTCATAATCGTAATATAATTCCACTAATTTAAAATTTCTTATAACTATTTGAGTAATTTGAATCTTACCTTCTAAGCTTAAATTACCAAACAAATCATTGGCTGCAGCGTCAACCCAAAGCTCAACACTGCCATCTTTATTAATAAAATCATTAATTTTATAATAAATTTTACCTGGTTCTCCTAATGCTCTGTCAAAGGCTGAACTTCCGTTAGTAAAGCCTTTAACCGGATTGCCTATATTATCAAATAGTAATGCTTCTCCGGCTAAATCTAATTTTAAGTAATAATCTAGATTCTCTTTATAATTGGAAATTTTACCTTCTAATTTAAACCAAGCACATTGAAAAAGGCTACCCCAGGATTCACCTACATTAAATTCCTTATAGTTACCTTTTAAACGGTCAGCAAATTTAACAGGTTCATCAGTAACATATCCAAAAACACTTAAATCGGTAATTATAGTATCAATATTTTTATTAATTTTATTTTCAAAAGTATCTTTAATCGTTGCTAGTACTTGATTTTGATAATTTGTATCAAAATCATTGTTATTAATAACCATATGCTTATTTCTCCTTTACCTATATTTACTTCGATTTTATATTTCCACAAGAATTAGTTAAAAATAGTTGGCTTTTATAAACTACTTGAAGATCTTTTAACTGAGGATTAATTATCTTTTTAACTAAAAGTTTTGTTGATTCAACTCCTAATATTTGATAATCTTGATGCGCATAACTCAAATTTGGTTTTAAAACATCCTTGATATAAGTATCCCCACCAAGTGCAACTACTGATATATCTTTGCCAATTATTTTTTTATTGTTATTTGCATATTCATAAACTGCTTTTGCAAGTAAATCATTTGCCGCGATTACTGCAGTATATTCAAGAGTATCCTTGATATTATTTAGTGCTATAAGTCCTTCTTCTTTTAAAGAATTAGCATTATGAATTATATATTTTTCGTCAAATTCTATCTGGTTTTTTTCAAAAATATTTTTATATGCTTCAACTCTTTCTTTTGAAATTGTTAAATTAATTTTACTATTTAAAAATAAAATTTTCTTATGCCCTAATTTAAACAAGTGTGTTAAAACTCGCTCCATTATATCATAAACATCAAAATCTAAATATGATAATCCTTCATTACTAATTGGTGGCTTACCAATATGTACGAAAGGAATTTGGCTTTCTTGAAATTTCAAATATCTTTCATCTTTAACTTCTGGTGATAAAATTATTGCCCCGTCAATAGGTGATTTTCCAACTCCTAACAAATTACTAATTTTGGTGGTTGAAAGGCCATAATAAATTAAGGTATTAATATCTTCTTTTGAGGCCGCTTCAACAACAGCTTTAATAAGTTTATTATAAAAGCCTTGATAAACAGGTACGGTTCCTAACTCTAAAAACAAACCAATGATATTGGTTTTGGTTTTTTTAGATAATGAAGTCGCGTAAAAATTAGGTCGAAACTCTAATTCTTTAGCTTTATCTAAAATTTTTTGTTTTAATTTAGGATTTACATACCTATTGTTGGTTAAAGCGTTGGATACTGTTGACTTTGCAACACCTAGCGCTTTAGCAATATCATTAATCGTTACCATATTTTATCCTTCCAAATTGATATATACTCTAATTTCATCATTAATATATATAATAACTTGTTTTTCTTTTTTTGGAACTGAAAACCTTACAAATGGAGGAGTTTGACGGTTTAAACCGCCTAAATAATCAAGACCATCTACACTATAATGATCAATTTTCTTACCAGATATTGTTTTTAAATAAACATCATTGTTAAAGATAGATTCAGTTAAAGGGTATTCGATATAAATATATAAAATAACATCATTTTTATTAAGTCCTATTTCTAAATCATTGATAAAGAAATTAGTAACAGTTAGTTGGTAGTTTTTATAGGTGATTTCTTCATTTAACTTATAAGCACTATTAATATCTTCTTTATTATTAGAACAAGCCGAGACTAAAAATATCATTAACAAGAAAAATATTATTTCAATTCTTCTCATGGTTTTATGCTTGTTTTAGGAACATTTTCAATAATCAAATCAAAAAACTCATCTGGGGAAACAATTTCAATATTATCACCAAACATAGAAACTAGTTCTTTAATATCATCATAACTATGGCTCCACGGATGAAGATTAATTAGTGTATAACCAGAAATATCATTTGGATTTGTGGCGTATGAATTAACTCTTTGGGCGATATCTATTAAATTTGAGTCCCAAACGCTTTCTCTAAATGAAACGAATGGTTTCCCGTTTTCACTCCAAAAAACTTCGCCCCTTCCGCCAGCATACTTATCTCCATACATATACATTCCGCCTTTAATACTTTCAGCCTTTGAATACCATTCAATCACATCATCGTATGGTCCAGAATCGAGTATTTGAACGATTGATAAATCAAGCTTTTTCATATAAAAGTCTAAGCTACTAACAAATGATTTTAAATCAGGATAAAGGGATGGATACATATAACCATGTCCTGATACTGCTACAACAAAATAATCGTTTTTATCAGCTTTATCATAGGTATGTTTTACTATTGAAGGCGCTAGATCAATTAAAGATGGTTGTATGCTCCAACCAAATTTAAAATCGCCTCTTATTGCTGCCATATCTTTTTCATTAAAAGGAAAATAGTTATACCAGGTTTGAATATTATCGCCATCACTTCTAACAAATGTTACATAATGTTTATTAGAATCAGCTACTATTTTTTCACTTTGATTTGGTTGTTTGAGAGTGTCAATTGCAAATTTATCAGCTGATAAGACAGTTAAATTATAAGAATAATCACTAGGTATAGTAAATTGTCCCCCTCTAGAAGCAATACCAACATGCGAATCTTCTGTACCTGGTCCCCAGCCAAAAATTGGAGAATCAATTTTAGCCCAATCATGAATATCCCTTCTAAAAGTTAAGGCTGATATCGTTGATGTTTCTTCATAAAAATAAATTAGTTTATTAGCAACCCCATAATCTCTCATATGATTAATACTTGGCTTTAATTGAATTAAAGCATAATTGTTAAATTCATCTTTGTATTGCTCAAACATTTGTTTTTCTGTCATTAAGGAAACATCTAATTTCATTTCAAGTCCTAATTGAATTACTCTTTCTTCTAGTGACTTATCAACTGCAATATATTTTGTAATACCAGCCAATGAAGTAGCTACGTTAAGCGATTTTTGATTGTTTTGATAGTCATATAATATATAACCGTAATCTTCGAATTTTTCTTGATACATCAAAATCATTTCATCTAATGTTACGTTTTGGCTTGTTAAATTATATTCATCTTTTAAATAATTGAGCCAATATTCTGATTGTAAGTTGGGCAAGGCAAAAAAAGTTACTTTATCTTGGGCAAATATTCCTTGAATGGTTTGACCAAGCGTTAATTCCTGGTGATTTAAATAATGATTGTTTTCTCGTCCAAAAACAAACAGATGATTTTCATCGTTAAACTTTGTTTGTTGATAATAAGAAAAACCAGTTTCCCTTTTAATCAAATTATCTACCTCTTTATCATTTTTACAAGAAGATAAAAGCACCATCAATAAAGTTATTATTATAATTTTTACGATTCTTTTTATTTTCTTCATTATGAATATACAATTCCAAACGATCTAAACCAAGCTACTTCACCAACACCATTATTGGTGCCAGAATCTCTTACTTCAATCATAATAGTAACTTCCTTATTTTTTAATTGTAATCCCGTTAATTCTGTAATATTTATGTTCTTTAATTCTTGAGCACCATTAGCTCTATTCCAATCTTGAATAACGAAATATTTACCATCTACATATAAAGAAATTTTATATTTAACACCGTAAAGAGGTTCGCTTGAATTACCTTCAAAATGCCAAGTCAGACTAATCGCATCACTATCAGGTAGTATAACATTTTTCGCCATCCAAAGGTTTGTATTAGCATTTCTTTTTTCATTTCCCCCACCATCAGAGACATCAATTTGAATAGCTCCTGTTTCAAAAGGTTTACCGTTATCTTTATTTAAAGCTCCCCAATAAGCATATTGTGAAGTCTTATATTGATGACCTAATAACCAGTCTTCAGTATTTCCGCTTAAAAATTGATTATTATATCGGTCATATTCACCACTTGCAACAGCTATTCTTTGAGTTATTAAAAACTTATCTACTTTTATACCAATTGCTGAAGTTGTTTCAATTTTAATTTTAGCAGTTTTGTTTTTATACTCACCAAAGTATTGAGAAATCGGGAATGCAAAGGCTTGCCAACCATCGCCTTTGATACTTTGTTCAGTTTCTGTTCCTGAAACTCCTTTTAATTTGACGGCTTCTAAAATAGTTTTTTCTACACCATCAATTTCTAGTGTGAATTTAAAAGTTGCTTCTTCCAAAGAGTTATTTGAATTACCTCGCGCCATAAAACTAATCCACAAATCGTCAATATTAGGAAGTTTTAAAGCCGCTTTCTCGGCAATTGTATTACCACCAATTACTAAGCTGGTATGAAAAGTTCCAACATTTGAGTTAGCATTATCGTGATTAGAACTTGAAACACTACCACTTACTGCACTCCAATCTTCTTCCCATAATAAGAAATCATTAAATAATGGATTAACCGGAATTAGACTTGGATTTTGTTCTAAATATTCTTTTGTAACTGACATTCCATTTTGAGCAGGAGTTTTAAAACCATCATCATTTGTTTTATCAACAATATTTTCTGTCATTAATTCAAATAGTCTATCGACCGAAACAACTTTAACATTGCTATCTAACATATTAACAATCGTTCTAACATCTTCATAACTGTGGCTCCATGGATGAACATTTATTAATGAATAACCATCTATTGAAGTTGGATCTTTTGGATATAGATTTAGTCTTGCGGCAATATATTCTGGTGTCGTTTCCCATAGTGAGTCTCTAGGACCAATAAATGGTTTATTATTTGACCAATAAATTGAGCCTGGAACTGCGCCAAAGTATTTACTACCT
>CAZRWC010000029.1:0-13086 GCA_964603705.1 uncultured Acholeplasmataceae bacterium | reverse complement strand
AAAGGGCATAAATAACCATATCTTCTTTAATCGATTGGTAATCTTTATCCCAACCGTTAAAGCTAAACCCCGCTTTTTCTGGATCGTTAGGGGGAGTTGCACTTAAGCCATATTCAATAAATTGTTCGCTTAAAATGGACTCATCATGGTTTTTAAAAACCACTGAGTAGCTTTTTTTATTGGAACTAAATGTAGCAGTATAGGTTATAGATTCACTGACAATAGTAATTTCTGGACTCCAGCCTGTAAAAGTGTAAGAATACTCTGCTGTTTCTTTTTTTGTAGGTGTAACGCCACCATAAGAAGGCAT
Organism: uncultured Acholeplasmataceae bacterium; assembly: GCA_964603705.1. Lineage (GTDB taxonomy): Bacteria > Bacillota_I > Bacilli_A > Acholeplasmatales > Acholeplasmataceae > CAZRWC01. The sequence goes on along the minus strand of CAZRWC010000029.1, from coordinate 12,776 downwards.
ATCACCTAAGCTAACTTTTTCATCAATTTTTAAAACGAATCCATCATCGTTTTTCCAAGTGATGGTATATGTTTCTGTTGTACAGGAAGCAAGTAGAAATAATAGAAATATTACAAAAACCCAATATAATTTTTTCATTTAATATTACCCCCTTCTATAACCATAAATTAAAACTGCGTTGTCTATTTTTATTATATCATTGTTACTATTGGAACTGTCAAGGTCGGATTGTAAAATATCATTAAAATAAGATAGAATGTATATAATCATAGATATAACGAGGTGTAAAGATGATGCTATCTAATTTTTATAATAGTTATTTAACGATTAATAAACAATTTATGAAATTGAAAAAGTTTTTAAAAAACACGGTAAATAAAAAAACACATGGTAAAATAAACCATATAAAGTTCAATTTAGATTTATCTAGTGTTAATTTAAATGATATATAAACTGTTTTTGATAAAAACATTAAATAAAACGAAAGGATAAACTGGCAATTAAATGAATAGTTATGCTATGGAAAATAAACTTAATAAAAAACTACTACTTGTAATTAACAGGTATTTAGAAAAAAAGCATAGCCAATTAAGTTTTGCTGTGATTTATAACGATGAATCGTGGATTTTAAACTTTAATCAAGATGATCAAATGAAAGTAGATGTTAAAAATGATAGATATGATATAGGAAGCATTTCAAAAATAATGACTTCGCTTTTAGTGTTACATACAATCAATCAAAAGCTACTTAATTTTGATGATACAATCGATAAATATTTAAATTTAAAAAAAGGACATTATCCGACCATATATCAATTGTTGAGTCACACTTATAATTATTTTTATTTTACTCCAATTGAAATTGTTCTAACATCGCTTTTTAAAAAGGGATATTCAAGGCAAAATATTTATGAAAAAATAAACCATGCTCACGTTTTAAAAGCATTAGAAAGAAGACGTAAGCGTAAAACTAAAGGTAAATATGGCTACTCCGACTTTGGATATGCGGCATTGGCATTAACACTTGAACAAGTATACAACCAACCCTTCTATCAATTGATGAACAACTTTATTAAAGACCATCTAAAATTACAAGATACTCATTGTATTAATAGTAGTGATACAAGGGTTAATTGTTATTTGAATAATAAGAAAATTACGAATTGGCGTTGGTTAGACGACAACCCTTATATCGCTTCAGGCGGTATTAGTTCAACGATTGAAGATATGCGAAAATACTTAGATTTAATGCTGAATAGCGACGATGACATCATTAAAAGGAGTCTTACTAACTTTGATGATGAAAAAGCCCATAATGTAACATTTCTCTTATCCAAAAATAGACGTGTTTTTTGGCATGTTGGCGGTGCTGGTCAATTTAGATCATCGCTAACACTTAATCCTAGACGAAAAATAGGAGTGATTGTTTTGGGTAATTCAAGTGGTGTAAGAAGCGGTAATGTTCATTACATTTCTAAAATGATTTATAACGACATTAGAAGAAATAGATTATTTGAGAAAGAAGATAGAACAAACAAAAATGATTCATAAAAATCAAATGCTTTTGAAATCTATGGAAATTATGTGCATGAATTAAGAGTAATAAAAAGAATTATTGAATTTCAAATATTAAAATTAGATTTTAATTAACATGTAAACTTAATCTAAACAAATCAAGCTAGCAGAGCATTTGTTTGTTGGCTTTTATTATTTGATATTTTTTAAAATATAGAAAATATAAATTTTAACGCTTAAAAAAATTATCCCCATTGACCAGAAATAAATGATTTTGAAAAAAACTCTGGTAATAGATAGTGAAAAATAATAACTCTTGTTATTAAATATCTTAACGATAAATTTGATTATATTTTTTATTTGAATAAGGAAAAACATTCTTATCAATTCTTGACTAATTTGATTTGTCCAAATAGTTATAAATAATTATCGTTTTTTTGTGATAAAATGTAATAAGGAGGACGCTAATTGTGAAGTGTATAAAAAAGTTTAATAAGTTTGCTGTTTTAGGCGTAGCGATTAATTTAGGATTGATTTCATCAATTTTAGTTTACTTTGTGGGATATTATGAGTTGCATAAACTATGGTTGTCTTTGATTTTTATGTTACCGATGGCATTATCAGTAATAGGCTTTGGTATTAGCTTTATTGATGACAAAAAGAGTATGCCTTTATCAAGGATGATTACAATTATTTTCTCAATTCTAACTACTATGATAATTATTAATGTATTATTTATAGCATTTGATTTTATTGTGGGGATGAATCTTTTTTATCCTATTGAATTGATGTATCATTATTTGATTTTAAATATTCCTTTGATATTATTTTTTATTTATATGATTTTTAAGATATTATACAAAATTGCATTCATACTTGATGATCATCATAAACTTGTAGAAAGAGAGTTAACAAAAAAAGAATAAATTTAATTTGGATGGGAAACTAAGTGTTTTATTAATAACTGATTTGGAAATTGTAATTATCTTTAAATCTTTAGATAAATCCGAAATTTGTAAGTTCTCAGGATATTGTCTATATATTACATTAGAATAAAGAGGTGAAGGAGAAAATAATTAACCTATATTTGCAAAACTAATATAATTTAATTATTAGATACTAATAAATGAAGGCCTTTAATGTTTTAAAAATACCAATAATTAAAGATAAAATAATGATAGAAGCTAGTGCTGGAACCGGAAAAACATATAGCATTGGTCTTTTAACTTTGAGACTTATCATTGAATATGATTATAAAATTAATGAAATTGTTTTAGTAACTTTTACCAATGCTGCGGCTTTTGAATTAAAAAGTCGAACACTAGAAGTTATTAAAGATGCTAAAGATTATTACGAAGGCATAAATAATGATATCGATTCAAACATTAAAAAAATTATTGATAATAATAAAACAAAAATTGAAAATAAATTAGAAGAAGCCATTAATAATATGAATCAAGCTATGATATTTACCATTCATGGTTTTTGTTCATATCTATTAAAAAGACATCCATACACCTTTAATGTGGATTTAGACAGTAATTTAATTGAAGATGATAGTGAAATAGTTGAAAAACTAATTCATGATTATTATGAAAAAAAATTAAACCTACTCCCGCTTGAGGTAATTAAAAAAATCTCATCTTTAAAGACCATATCAAATAAGAAGGAGATAATATCACAAGTAAGAGAGTTATCAACTAAACCATATGCAATTTACAAAGGTTATCAAGCGGGTTCTTGTTTGGTTGAAGAGTTTGAAAAACGAAGTCAACTTTTAAGTCAAGCATTAAAAGGAAAAGAAAAAGAACTAATAATAGATTTTAAAAAATTCATTCCTATTTCAAATACCGATATTGATGAAAAAACATTAATATCTTTTAGCCATAATCAACAGACTTTATTTCCATATGAAAAATTAAAAATCTCCTTAATCTCAAGTCTTTATGAAGCAAAGGAAGACTACAGAAAATATGAGCAATTAAAAGACGATGGCTTTACTAATACGATTTTAACAATCGATTATAACAAAGACGGCAAAACAATTAGTGTAGGGCAGTCAGGGGTTTTTAATGATAGTGATAAACTTGCTTTATTTATTGAAAAATATAAAGATATATTTAATGCTGTTGAACAGTATTTTAATCTATTTGATATTTCGGCATTTTTTATGTTTGAATATATTATAAAAAGATTTAAAGAAGAAAAAAACAAATTAGAAGTAAAAACAAACGATGATTTAATTATGGATGTTTATAATTGTTTAAATCAAATAGATATAAAAGAATTTAGTTATTTAAAAGCTATAATGGTTGATGAGTTTCAAGATACCGATAAAATTCAATATGAAATATTTAATAAGCTATTTCACGAAAAACCATTTTTAATGATTGGAGATTCGAAACAATCAATGTATCGTTTTCGTGGTGGCGATATCAATGCCTATAATCACGTAAAAAGCCAAACAAAAACCATTTATTCAATGGATACAAACTATCGAAGTCAAGATAACACGATTAGTAAGGTTAATCAATATTATGAATTGGGAAATGGATTTAGTTCATCAAATATTGATTATTTACCAATTAAAACTGGGAAAAGAAACTTAACAATCCCTTCAGACAATCTAAATGCCTTATTTTATTGGGAGTATGATGAAGAAAACATACCAGCGCTTCAATACCGTGGTAACAACGATATTATAAAAGAAGTTTATCGTTTAAAAGAAAAAGTCACAATCGAAGGAAAAGAGATTAATAACTCTGATATTGCAATTCTTACAAGCTCGCATAAAGATGCAAAAAACATTTATAAAGCTTTACAAAAAAGCGGGTTGCCAGCCGTTTTATTAAAAACTCAAAACATTTTTAATTCTAATGAATATAAATTTATTCATATTTTAATAGATGCCATCTTAAATTATAACAACGAAAAAGCCATAAACGCCTTATTAACAAGTAAATTTATGGATTCCAAGTTTAACTTTGATAACTTAACAGCAGAAAAACTTGTTAGTGATAAAAATAAAGTTGTTGAATCGCTTTATGAATGTTATGAAAGCTACTATCAAATTGGTATGTTAAAAGCTTTAAATAACTTTATTGATAAATTTAATATAATCGGTCGCCTTTCAATTGATCAAGAAGAAGGAAGGCGTTCGATTTCAAACTTTAAATTACTATTAAATATTATTGGTGATTATGAACTAACCAATAATGATTTTTCAGGTTTATTAAATCATTTTAATTATTTAAAAGAAAACAAAAGCGAAGCATTTGAGGAAAGATTAGAATCCGATGAAGATGCCATCAATATTTTGACATACCATGCTTCAAAAGGACTTGAGTGGCCGTTTGTTTTTGTATATAACATCAACGCCTTAAAACTTGAACAATCACCACTAGTAAAATATTATGATAAAGGTGATTTATATTATTCATTAAATAAAAAAGATTTTGATTTCGAAAAAAAGGAATTGTTAGCTGAAAGAGAAAAAATATTTTATGTTGTTATGACAAGAGCTAAATATCGCACCTATTTTCTTCATTCAGTAAAAGGCAAATCAAACTATTTTAAAGATGCAGTAAATATAGAAATAATTAATAACATATCAGAAACTAGAAAAACTAATTATAACTATCAAAAACCTTTAGAAAAAACCAAAGAGATAACTATTAAAAACTTTACTAAAAAAGATAAATTATTTTTAACGAATCGTTTTTCTTCTTATAGTGCTTTGGCAAATAAAATAAATGTTTCTTTAAAATATGAAAAAGAATATAGTGATTTTTCCTTTCCTTCAAGTGCCCACGTTGGAACTATAATTCACCAAATCTTAGAAGAGATAGATTTTAATAATCCAGTTATTAATAAGATTGCAAGTTATTTTGAAAATATTTCAAATATAACTCCAGAGCACTTAAATTGGTTAGAAAGTAAAATTGCAACTTTATTTAATAAAAAAATAATCGAAGACAAATACTCTTTAAAAGATATAAAACCTAATGACTACATTAATGAACTAGAATTTTTACTATCATCAAGAAAACTTGATATTAATAATCTAAGTTCCTTTTTAACCAAATATGGTATCAGTCATAATATTGTTGATACGGCAAGTCTTAAAGGTTATTTAAAAGGCTTTATTGATGTGGTTTTTTATATTGATAATAAATATTATATTATTGACTGGAAGTCTAATTATATTGGACCTGAAGAAGATAGTTACCATCAAAATAATTTAGCACTTGAGATGGAGAAAAACTTATATTATTTACAATACTTAATTTATACAGTAGCATTAGTGAGGTTTTTAAAAAATATAAAAAAAGATTTTAATTATGAGCGTGACTTTGGCGGGGTTTATTATATTTTTATACGCGGTATAAACGAAGAAAATAATAATGGTATTCACTTTGACAAGCCAAATGAGACGTTAATCAAAAAACTAGATAAGATAATTGGAGATAATAGTGATGAGTAGTTATGATCTGGTTTTAAATTATTTTAATAAAAAATACAATACCGATGAAAGATTTAATAAAATAGTCTTAAATCTTTTATTTGCTTTAGAAAAAGGTAGTATTTGTATAAGCCTAAAAGAGCCTGAAATAGCGGTTTTAAATAGTTTTAATGTTATTGGAGATGACAAGCCCTTATTTTTAAACAATCATTTATTATACTTTCAAAAATATTATAATTTAGAGTTAAATATTATTAAAAAGATAAACCAACTTATCAGCCAAAAGAAATTTAAAATGATTACAGGTGGTCCTGGAACTGGTAAAACAACAAAAGTTTCCACTGAACTTGCTAAAAAACTCGCCGGTAACATTAATTATGTGATTGCTTTAGCAGCACCAACCGGAAAAGCCGCTATTAGGATGAAGGAATCGTTAAAAACCACTTTAAGAGGAACTGACTATAGTGTTGAAGAAGTTTTAAAAAAGGAAGTAGCGGAGACTAAAATTGAAAAAATAATTGATAAAATCGAATCTCTTCAGCCGGTGACGATTCATAATTTGATAGGCGCATTTCCCCAAAGAACCGATTATAAATCTAAAAAAAGAAAATTAGAAAAACATATTATTGTAATAGACGAAGCCTCTATGATTGATATTGATCTAATGGAAAAACTACTAACAGCGGTTGATAATGATATTTTAGATACCCTATATTTAATCGGTGATAAAAACCAATTAACATCAGTTGATGTAGGTAGTGTTTTTAAAGACTTAAGTGAATCAATCATAGATGAAGAAATTCAAGAAGTACTAAAAATTAATTATCGTGCCAAATCAGCAGCGGGCATACAATCTTTAATTAAGGATATTGAAGATGAAAAAATCGAAAAGATATCTGAGTTTAATTATTATAATGTTAAGTTTAGTGAGTCGGATAACAATATAATTGAAAATGAATTTATTAAAAATTTAGTAAATAATTATTTATATTTAAAAACGGCTAAAGATGGACTTGAATTGACTAAAAAATCAATTATTTTAAGCGCTTATAAAGTTGGGTTAAGCGGTTCGACATATATCAATCAACAAATTTTAAAAAAATATCAAAACTTAAGGTTTATTCCTTATATTCTAACTAAAAATGATTATAATCGCAGTTTATATAATGGCGACATCGGTATTTTAGATAAAAAGAATAATTTAGTCTATTTTGATAACGATCTTGCGGTTGAATTCTTTTATTTAACTAATATTGAACCAGCTTTTTGTATAACTGTTCATAAATCACAAGGAAGTGAGTATGACCATGTTCTTTTAGTGATTAAAAAAGACGAGATAGAAAGTAGTTTTATTACTAAAGAATTAATTTATACAGGTGTATCAAGAGCTAAAAATACTTTAGAAATAATTTCTGGTCAAAAGACCTTTTTAAAAGGAGTTAAAACGAAAGCTAATCGGGCAAGTGGTCTAAGTGATGTGAGGTGGAATAAATGACTTTTAATACCATAACTAAATTATATGAAACGTTATTAGAAAAAATTGAAAAAAACACCACCTCAAATAACGTTTTTGGTGAGGAAATAATTGTAATAACTCCTAACAATAATGTCGCTAATTTATTAAAAATTAAATTGGCTGATAAAAAAGGAGTTGTCGCTAGAATCAACTTCTTAACTAAAGAACAATTTATCAATTTAAAGATTGGTGAACAACATCTACAAACGATCGGCTTTGAAGAAAGATTTCTAAGATATCATATTTTAAATATTTTAGATGACCCCAATATTAATAGCCATATATCTTCATACTATAAGAAAGATTTTATGAAAAAATATAATTATGCTAAAGATTTAGAGGCGTCTTTTGTTTACTATCAAAATAATTTTTCAAGTTTATTGGAAGAATTTGAAAATTATAATTTAAACAAACAAATAAATAGCGTTTATGAACTAGAGGTTTTAGTTTATAAAAAAATCAAAGAAAAGGGCTTTATTACGCTAAACCAAGCGGTTGAGCGTGTTCTTGGAACAACCGAAAACATTCATTTGATTTGTGACGGAAATGAAAGTGAATTATTTGAAAAATTAATTCAAAAGTATACAAATGTGTTTTTATATAAACTAGAATTAAAAGGAAAAAACGAACCGATTAGACTTCTAAACAATTGGTCAAAGATTCGAGAAATGGAAACTGTTTGGGACTATATTACTGATACGTTAGAAAAAACTATACTAATGCCAAGCGATATTTTAGTTTTGTTTCCTAATGTAAAACAGTATATAACAGCAATTAATTATGTGTTTAGTAAAAAACTTAATCAGGAAAATAAATATCAATATTCAATAAGCAATCACGCTAATCAAATTGAGGTTTATCAACAATTTTTAACTCGTCTTAGATTAGAAATCAATTATCGTTTAGAAGCTAATAAGATATTTGATTTATTTAATTTAAGCCGAAAGATAAAAGGGTTAAACTATGATAAATTTGAATTAACTTTAATGAAAGATTGGATTACAAATAATGCCATAAGAAAAGAAAACATTAATGAGAAAAACATAGCTGATTTTAGTTGGGAAAAAGGTTTTGAACAACTTATTTTAGGAATGATGATGAATTCAGGTTCTTTTAATTATTTAGATGAATATGTATCAAAAGATATTAGCTTTAATGAATATGAAATGTTAGAAAGTTTATACCAATTTGTTGAGATGATAAAAAGACTTTCAAATAGCAAATATAGCACCCTTGAACAATTAAATGCCCTAATGATAGAGGCACTAATAGTTTTTTTTGGTGAAAACGAAGATGAAGAATCAATTTTAAATAAAATAATTAATTTATGGCTTGAAATTGTTAATAAACAGCTAGTTATTTTAAATGAATTACCACCTATTAAAGTTGTTATAAAAATCTTAGAAGAACAAATAAAACTATTTAAAACTCAACATCTAAATTCGGGTGGAATCATTTTTGGAAACATTAAAGATTTTAATTTAGTTGATGCAAAATTAAAAATTGTTTGTGGCTTAGATGATATTTCTTTTCCGCAATTAAAAATAGAATCAAATCTAAACCTTGATAAAGACAAAGAAAAACGCAACATTAAAGAGCAACAAGTTCTCTTTAAAAATTTAATTTATAATGATACCGAAGTAGTCTTATCTTACATTGGTTTTAACGAAGCTAATCGAAAAAAAATTAACCGCAGTATTTTTATTGATTTATTCATAAAAGATAAAATAATAGAGATTAATCACAAACTTCATCCGTTTGATAAAGTTTATATCCATGAAAATAACGAGGATTATTATACTTATGATTTTCGTTATAATGCTTCTGAAAAATTAGAAAATAAAAGTCCATTTGTAAATAAGGATTATTTTGAAGAGGGCATTTATAAAAATTTAAATGACTTAAAGAAAATATTTAAGTCACCAGTTTCTAATTGGTTTAAAAATATCTTAAAAGTCTCATTTCCCCAAGATGAGGAGTTGTTAAAAAATAGCCCCTTATATTTTTTAAAGCAAGAAAACAGGTTAGAAGATTCGATAATAAAAAATGCTATTTTAAAAGATTATAATAATCAAAATAACGATGAGGTAAAAAAAATAAAAGCTCAAGGCATTATTCCATATGATTCCTTTGGAAAAATATATATAAATGAATTTAACGAACTATATAGCAATATGGCTCATATTTTTAATGATCAAGAAACATATGAATTAAAAGAAAATTTAAATATTATTTATAAGGATTACTTTTTAAATCTTCCTCAGATTTATTACAATCTAAAAGAAGACAATTTTTTAATAATTACTTCAACACAAATTTCTAGAACAGAAAAGAAAAGAAGCGGTATAATGCAATATAATTTTAGAGTGATGTTTCTTAATTATTTATTTGAAGCAATTTTAATTAAACTAGCCTATAATAAAAACCTTAAATTAATCGGTTTTGATAAAGAAAAGGAATTAGTTGTTTATTATAAAAATATTTTAGATATACTTGATATATCAACTTATGATGAAGATGAACAAAAATTGTTGCTTGAAGAAAAATTAAATTATTTTTGGTCTTTAAAGGAATTGCTTTCATCTAATCTTTATTTATTTGACTTTAAAAGTATAGCTGGTAAATCTGATCAAATCGCAAAGATAATTAATCAAACATTTGATTTGAGCAGCGAAAAAGTAAACTTGTTTTTTAATGATTTTAAAGAGGTTGAGAAAATTTTTTCGATTGAATTAAGTGCTCAAAAAAAATATTTAGAAGAAAATACAAGTTTAGACAAAGTCGAAATTGAGCAAGTTTTAAATATTATAGGCGACTTAAATTCTTATTTGATTAAATATCTAGGTGATTTTGGCGACCCTAAACATGGAATTTTAAGTTATGATGTTTATTTTCAGTATTTATTGAACAGTGTTTTTTCTGTTCAGGCATTTGTTGAAAAATATGGTTTAATGCCGCTATTAAAGTCATGCCTACTAAGTTATGAAATAGATTTGTCTGCTGATTTTGATATAAACATTAATGAATAAGAATTAGGAAAGAAAATCAATTATTCCATTTTTGCGTTTATAAAACTCATTAACGTCTTTATTGTAAGAGGAATAATTGCCTTTCTATTGAAATAGGATTATTATTTTATAATAATGATTTAAATATATGAGAAATAATTAGAAAGAAAGATAAAAATTATTGTAATAAAGCTTTTTAAGCGTTTTAAGAAGTGTAAGCGCTTGTAATAAAAAAGGTTTCATTGTATAATTAAATAAACAAATATTGGAAGGAGAAAATATATGAAACGAATATTTGTATTTCTATTTTTAGGACTTATGGCTTTAGCATTAGTCGGTTGTAATGGAAAAAAGAGCGAAGTAGAAAAAATTATTGAAGAAGCTCAAAACATGACATTAACTGAACTAATGGCAAAAGCATATGAAGAGTCTAAAGACAAAACTTTTTACGGGGTAGGAAACTCAAGCCGCGGTAAAGCAGCTGGTGAAACTTTTGTTGCAATGATGAAAGAAAAATATAGCGACTATAACGGAAAAATTGAGTGGAGTCAACCAAAAGATAATAATATCTTTACGCAATTGGAGCAAGACTCAAAGAGTGCTAACCCACAAATGAGTATGACTTTAATTCAAGACGGGGCGCAAATCAAAGCTAAAATGATTGACACTGGCGTTTTATTAAACTTCATACCAAAAGAGTGGAAAGAAGCTAATGGAACTAGTGTTAAAGACAATGGTGAACCTCTAGCACTTCAAACATTATCTAAAGTATTTATGTTCAACCACTTAGATGATTCTAAAGTATACTCAAACGTATGGCATTTTGTTGCTGAAGGTGAAAAACCAATGTTTATGGGTCTACAATCAGAACCTATTGGCTACAACGCTTTAATGATGTTAACAAATGAAAAGTATATTCCACTTGTTAAAGGCGCATTCGATGCTTTAACTGAAACAGAAAAAGCTTATTTCCAACCAGAAGTTACTGCTTTAAAAGCAAAAGCTCAAGAATTAAAATTAGCTGCTAATGCTGAATATTCATTAGCTTGGATTAAACTTTGGATTGGCCAAATGCAAGTTGAAACTGATGATGGCCCTATCAGTCAAGAATTAGTTAAAAACTCAGCAGCTGGTAAATCAGGTTTATTAGTGTTCTCTAAATTACGTTCAATCGAAGAAACTGCTGAAGTATCTGCTAAAAACGTAACTATTGCAGCATACCAAGAAGACTATGTTGGATTTGGTGGTTATGCATACAAACATTACCTACAAGTTACTAAAAACAGTCCACTTCCTTGGACTGCAGCAGCTTTCATTACTTACATGGTAACTAAAACAGAAGGTTTCCACCCATGGGGTAAAGATCCAGGCGGATATAGTTCAAATCCAAACATTAATCAAGACCACTCACAAAACGGATACGTTGATGGCGTTAACCAATTCCCAGCTAAAAACGATAAAGGTGAAGCTTGGTGGTTAGGCTTAGAAGCTGGTAAGGGTAGATTAGTTGTTGAAGATCCTACATATGCAGCATCAGTAGCATTTACTGTTGGTTCATGGATTGAAACACTAAAAGGATTTAAATAATAACAAAAAAATAGTAAAAAAATAAAGTAAAATTAAGGAGCGATTGTTATGACAAACACACTTAAAGCAAATAACAGAAAGATTAGAATCCAAAAAATTAAAACCTACTTCCAAAAACCGGAAAATATCATATTGGTTCTATTCGCGATTGTATTAACTATAGCGACGATTGCTCCTATTTTAACTTTAGCAATTGATACTGTAAAAGTTCATCCAGGAAGTATTGATGCAGTAATGACGGGTAAAGTCAAAGGCTTTACCTTTTATAACTGGAAAGACTTATTTGGTGGTACAGTTTCAAAACAAAATTTATGGATGCCACTTTTTAATAGTGTGGTCTTGGCGACACTTTCGTGTCTAGGGGCAATATTATTTGGTGGTGTTTTTGCTTTTTTAATTACTAGAACAAATGTTAAATTTAAAAAATACTTATCATCAATCTTTATTTTCCCATATATAATGCCTCAATGGACTTTGGCAGTTATTTGGCAAAACCTATTTAAATCATCAGCAGGAACAGGCACATCAGATGGATTAATTGCTTCATTATTTAATATCTCAATGCCTAAATGGTTTGCTCAAGGAATGTTTCCTTCAATCATTATCCTAGCTATTCATTATGCTCCATTTGCATATTTATTAATTGGTAGTATTTTTAGAAACATGGACTCTAACTTAGAAGAGGCGG
>CAZRWC010000028.1:0-13976 GCA_964603705.1 uncultured Acholeplasmataceae bacterium | reverse complement strand
GTTTTATATTGATGATAAAGGCGACAAACAACGCCCTATTATGCTACATCGTGCTATTTTCGGCTCAGTTGAACGTTTTATTGGTATTTTAATCGAACACTATGCTGGGGCTTTTCCAACTTGGTTAGCTCCAACTCAAGTAATGATAATACCAGTAAATAACCAATATCACCTAGATCATTCATTAGCATTATTAAAGCAATTTAAAAATCAAAAAATCCGCGTTAAGATTGACCAAAGAGAAGAAAAATTAGGTTATAAAATTAGAGAGGCCCAAACTAATAAAATACCTTATCAAATTGTAATTGGTAATAACGAGGTTAAAGAAGATCAAGTAACTTATCGAAAGTATGGACAAACCGAACAAATAACCGTTACAAGAAAAGAATTTTTATCACTAATTAAAAATGAAATAGACAACAAAATAAATTAATCTATTAAGAACCGAAGATGACATAATTTTTCATCATTCGGTTTTTTATTTTAAACAATAGATAATTTAGTATAAATTATGCTATACTTATAATATAAATAAATGAGGTGAAAATGAATGCTTAAGGTTGAAAACGCCAGTTTTAGTTATGGACAAAATATAGCGGTTGATAATATATCATTTCAAATAAAACCAGGGGAAATTTTTGGTTTACTTGGCTCTAATGGTAGTGGCAAGACAACTACTTTTCGGATGATTATGGGACTATTAGCTCCAGATGAAGGTAACATTACATATTTTGGTCGTAAAATATCATATGAAGATGTAAATGAAATAGGTTATATGATTGAAGAAAGATCATTGATGCAAAAAACTACCATTGAAGAATTAATTTTATTTTTTGGTGGACTTAAAAATATGGAAGTTAAAACAATTGATAAAAGATTAGACTATTGGTTGGATAGGTTTGAACTTTCAAAATACAAAAAGAAAAAGATTAATGAACTTTCAAAAGGAAATCAACAAAAAATCCAATTTATCTCAGCCATCATAAATAACCCAAAACTTTTAATTTTAGATGAACCTTTTACCGGATTAGATGTCTTAAATACTAAATTATTTGTTGATGTAATTAATGATTTTAAAAAACAAGGTTCTATGATTGTGTTTTCATCACATCAGTTAGATGATGTTGAAGAGTTTTGCGAAAATATCGTAATTTTAAATAAGGGTAAATCAGCTATTACAGGTAGTATTGATCAAGTTAAAAACGACTTTAAAAAACAAAATATCAAAATTAAAGCTAAAAATGTTGATGTCAATCAAATTAAAGAAATTGCTGGAGTTTATGATGTCGTTGAATTTGCGAATCATTTAGAAGTTAAAATAGAAAGTTTTGAAGTATCAAAAGAAGTTTTTAGATATGTTAAAACTTTAGATGATTTAGAAGTATATAATGTGGAAAAAGCTAGATTATCAGATATTTTTATAGAAACAGTAGGTAATAACAATGAATAAATTTAAATTTTTAGTTTTAAGTGATTTAAAAAAAGTTATTAAGAAAAAAAGTTTCATAATTATTAATGTTATTGTCTTTATTGTTTTATTAGTTTTATTAAATATCCCAAATTGGGTTGGTGGAAGTGAAGTTGAGGAGATAAATGTTTTAATAACATTTGATGATGACCATTTAAATAACGATAAAATATTTAGTTATTTAGAAGAAATAAACGCTCCTATACCTAATTTATTGACATTAAATTTGATAAAAGCCGAAAGTGATTATCAATTTATGGTTGATGATGATTTATCAAAAGAGGAGTTTATAAATAGCAACAATCAGATTTTATTAAAATTTAGTAAGACAAATGATGCTGATTTAATTGAAGTTGAAATGTATTATAATAAATCTAGTACCAGCGCAAATCAGTATTTAAATAGCTTACTTATAGGTTTAAAAGATTACTTAAACGAAGTAGAAAGTATTCCATTTTCACCTAATAAAATAATAAATCTTGGCTTAGAAGCTGAAGACAAGATGTTAAAGGGAATCATGGTTGCGGTAGTTGTTTCAATTCCAATTTTTTCAATTATTATTATGGGATTTCAAATGTGTGGAACTAGTATCATTGGAGAAAAATCCTCAAAAGCCATAGAAACGATTATTTCTTCGGTTCCAGCAAAAACCCATTTTTACGCTAAAATTACATTTAGTGTTTTGTTTGTTTTAATTCAGTCACTACTTTTGTTTTTATCGGCAATTATTGGATTTTTTATATCTAATACAGCAGGAAGTGGCGAATTAAGTGGTGCGATTGCAAGTTTTGGCTTTGAAACGCAAGATTTATTAATAATTGGATTTTTTGTAATTTCATTTATTGTAGTTGGAACATTATCATATTTATTAGTGGGAGCATTAATAGCTTCAATGGCCAATAGTGCAGAAGATTATCAAGCTTATCAAACACCTTTAATGATTACTTTATTGGCGGCCTTTTACATGGCGTTATATTTACCACAATCTTCTACGGTTGGCTATACAATCTTAAGAGTTTTTAGTTATTTGCCATTTTTCTCAACAATTATTGCTCCGGTTTCTTATGGCGCTGGTATTATTTATTGGTGGGAAGCAGTTATTTCACTTTCTCTCTCCTTAGCATCTTTTTTATTGATTTCTAGAGCGTTTGCTCCGATTTATAAAATTTCAATTCTTAATTATGAACAAGGTAAATTTTTTGAAAAGATTAAAAAAGCTTATAATAGCGCTAAAATAAACAAAAAAAAGGAAAAAAAACATGACTCATGAAGAACTTAAAATAAGATTAGAACAACTTATAGACCCGACTGCTGGGTTGAAATTTAAAAAAACTAATGGTATAGAAACAGTAACAATTGAACCAAATGGAGTAGTCGTAATTACTATCTTTTTAAATAATAAAAGTAAAGATGAAAAAGCAGTGAAATTAGCTGTGACTAAATTAATTAAACAAGAATTAGGCTTTCCAGGTTTAAGACTTGAAATTAAACAAACGCCAATCTTTTTAGAATCAAAGTTTCGCTATATAGCAATCGCTAGTGGAAAAGGTGGAGTTGGTAAATCGACTGTGGCTGTTAAACTTGCTAAAGCTTTAACAAATTTAGGGCATAAAACAGCTATTATAGATTCAGATGTTTATGGTGCTAGTATCCCTTTAGTTTTTGATGTAGAAAAAGGAGTCATTTTAGGTGATGAAAAAGGAATGATGAAACCATTAGAAAAAGATGGAATAGAAGTTATTTCTACCACCTTTTTTATGCCAGAAGATAAACCATTAATGTGGCGGGCCCCATTATTAAAAGAATTATTAAATCATTTTTATAATAGTGTTGTTTGGGATGAAAAAACCGAATATATTATTATTGACCTACCTCCTGGAACTGGTGATGTGGCAATTGATACTAAACAATATGCACCAAATCATAAGGTGATAATTGTAACTACTCCAAACAAAAATGCTTCCGAAATCGCTTTAAAAGCTGGACTGGGATCATATCAATTAGGTCAAGAATTAATTGGAGTAATTGAAAATATGAGTTATTATTATAACGAAGCAACTAATAATAAAGAATATTTATTTGGTAGTGGGGGTGGAGGATATGTGGCCAACCGTTTATCGGTGCCACTTTTAGGACAAATTCCAATTGAAACAACTACTAATAAAGATAAAATAAACACCGAATATTTAAATATTGCCAAGTATATAATTAAAGAATGGGAGTGAATTTATGTTAATCAATAAGTATTTATTTCATCATGTTGTTGATCCAGTCAAAAATTCGGCTAAGACTGTCATTATTGTACACGGTATTGCCGAACATCAAGGCAGATATGAACATATAGCCAAGTTTTTGAATAAAAGCGGTTATAATGTAATCCGTTATGATTTAAGGGGACATGGCCGAAGCCAAGGTCCTAGAGGTAAAAATTGGAACTATAAAAATATGGTTAACGATTTAAGAGCCTTTGTTTTATATGCTAATAATAACTTTCCTGGAAAATTATTTTTATTAGGTCATTCATTAGGGGGATTAATTGTTAATTTATATGCAACTTTTTATCATGATGTCGATGGTATTATTTCTAGTTCGGCTCCAACAAATTTTGTTAAAGATGTTTTGCCAGTAAGAATTATACCGTGGCCTTTATTAGGCTGGGTACCTCAAAAAACAAATTTTGCTGATGATAAACTTTCAAGAATTAAAGAAGTTGAAGATGAATATAATAAAGATCCGTTTGTCCTTAACAAATTTTATATTTCTTTAGCAGCTTCAATGATGGTTGGAGGCGTTAGGGCTCTTAAGAGAAGAGTAAAAAATATTGTTATATTAATTGTTTATATTTATGGCAGTGATGATAAAATAGTTCCAGTTAAGTTTTCTGAAGAAATGTATCATAAAATTTCTTCTAAAGATAAAGAATTAATGATTTTTCAAGACTCATATCATGAAATCTTTAATGATTTAGATAAACAAGATGCCTTGGATTTTATCAAGAAATGGTTGGATGAAAGATCTTGAAAAAATATATTATCGGTATCGATCAAGGAACGACATCATCACGAGTTGTTGTAGTTGATAGGGCTGGCGATGTTATAGTTAAAGAACAAATGGAAGTAGAGATGTTTGAAGAAAAAAATGGTGAGTTGCTTCAACACCCAAAAGAATTAGTTGAAACAATTACCGTTTTATTAAAACGAATCTTTACACATCACAAAATTAAACCAAAAGAAGTAGCCGGAATTGGTATTACAAATCAAAGAGAGACGACTATTTTATGGAATAAATATACAAAAGAGCCGATATATGATGCTATTTCTTGGCAATCTAAGCATACCAATTTTATAACAAATAAATGGATTGAAGATGGGCTTGAAGCAAAGGTGTTAAAAAAAACCGGTTTAACTATTAACCCTTATTTTTCAGCCTCTAAGATTGTCTATATTTTAGAAAAAGTAAAACCCGATCATAAAGATATCTTGTTTGGTACGGTTGATTCTTATATCATTTATTGTTTAACTAACGGCAAAGTACACAAAACCGATATTACAAATGCCAGCAGGACGATGCTTTTTAATATATTTGATGAAAAGTGGGATCAGGAACTTTTAAATTTGTTTAAAATACCAGTTGAAATTTTGCCAGAAGTTGTCGCAAATGATCATGAATTTGGTTATTATGAATATGATGATGTTAAAATTCCAATTTTTGGTGTAATCGGTGACCAACAAGCATCTTTATTTGGCCATCAATGTTTTGAAAAAGGTAGCATTAAAGCTACCTATGGTACGGGAGGATTTTTACTAGTTAATACTGGTGATAAACCTTATTTATCGGATCAAGGATTATTAACTACCATTGCCTGGAAAAGGGAAAATAAAACTATTTATGCTTTGGAAGGTTCAATTTTTATTTGTGGTGCAGCAGTACAATGGCTAAGAGATGAATTAGGAATTATAATTAGATCTAGCGATAGCGAAAAATCAGCTAAAAAATCAATTGATAATGAAGTTTATGTTGTTCCGGCTTTTGTTGGTTTGGGTACACCATATTGGGATAGCGAGGTTAAAGCTTCAATTTTAGGATTAAAACGAAAATCTAATAAAGATGATATTGCAAAAGCTACCCTAGACTCAATTGCATATCAAATTGAAGATGTTTTAAGACTGATAAAAAGCGAAACTAAACTAATTATAAAGGAATTATCAGTTGATGGTGGGGCTAGTGAAAATGGCTATTTAATGCAGTTTCAGTCTGATATTTCAAATATAAAAATTATTAGAAATAAGGAAGTTGAAGTGACCGCATTGGGGGCATGTTACATTGCGGGATTAAAGGCTGGTTTTTGGAAAGATTTAAAGGAAGTTACACTAAATAAAAAAATTGAAAAATTATATTATCCCCGAATGAATGAATTAGAAAGAGCGAGACGTTACCACAATTGGTTATTGGCTGTTCAAACTACGATTAATTTTAAACCGAAACAATAATATTTTATTATTTGATACTTAAATGATATAATAATTTAAGAGGCTAAAAATGGACAAAAAAGAAAAAAAAAGAACTATTTTTGTAGTTATAGGAACAATTTTATATGTGTTAGTTTCAGCGGTAGTAATATATTTTTCAGTAGATATAAAAGCTAAACAAAATGAACTTGTCATAGTTGCTGAACATTTAGTGAAATTAGAAAAAGACAATCTCAATTATAACTACCAAGAGTTAAACATTTATCATTTGAAAAAGGATAAATTTATTGAAATTATCTATTTTGATGCTGAAGGTGAGGTATATTATTTTGCTGATTTAAAAAATAATTTAAATTCTAAAGAAACTGAAGATTATGATGATTTGTATTTGAAGTTTAGTCAAATAAAAACTAATTATAAAAAAGTTATCAAATACGAAACTGATGACATAAATAAAATTATTGGTAAATAAATATTAGAAAATCTCGTATAAAACGAGATTTTTTTTATCCTATTATTAATATTTTTACTTCACCAGGTGCAACCAATGCATAAGGATTACCATTGCTAGCAAATCCAATTACATTAGCATCACCATATTTAGTAGTTTCAAAAATAACTTTTATTTTTTGGTCATAATTAAATTTTTCTAAATGAATTTCCATATATTCTTTATAAGAAGTATTGGTGTTACCAATAATTAAAAGAAGTTGGTCTTTGATTTTATAACCAAAAGCAATTCCAATATAAGGGCCAGTCACTTCGAAAAGATGAAAATTTCTTTTAGTCATTTTTGATAAATATTTTTTTCTAATTGTTTTTAAAACCTTTAAATGATTGACTAAATCATGATCGTTTTTATAATGTAAGCCATATTTATCAAATAAGGCCAACTTCCCATATAAAGGATCGTCTTTATCTAGGTGGAAACGGTCTTCTGGATAAGCATCAATTCCTAAATTCATTGGTTGGACTTCATAAAATTCTTGACCAGAGTTGATAAAAGGAATTCCATTTGGTATAAATAAATTTAAGATAGTTAATAAATTGGTTAAGTGTTTACCGTTTTCTCTGCCTGCCAATCTTGGGGTGTCGTGTGTCTCTCCTAGGGCAAATGCTGGTAATGGTAGTTTATAAAGACTTTTAACAAATTCGTGTAATTTACCTTCTAAAATTCTGGTTTCCATGATAAATCCGTTACCAATAATCATATCATAGCCCAGTTTTTTAGCTTTTTTAGCGTTTTTCATATCCAATTCTTCAGCTACAAAAATAAAGTTATGATCGATTTCTCGCGCTTTATTTAAAATTAAGTGGATTAGTTCATCTGGAAGAGCATGGCCCATATCAATTCTTGCGCCATCAATTCCATATTCTTTTTGATAATATGGAATGATATTAGCAAGTTTCTCCCAAAGGGGATAATTAGGTAGTTTTCCCGGATGTAGATTAGACTTAATTGTATCAAATAATATGTATGGTGCTTGGTCTTTTGATAGATATTTTTTGGCGTTTTCTGGGTGATCTAAATAGATTCTAAAAAATGTTACATCATACCAAGGCGGTTGAATATCGTTGATGTTATCGGAAAAAGCAGGGGCAACCGTCATTTGATAGACCTTAGTAGTTGCATCTAAAATATTCATCCCTTTTTTAACTAATTCAACGACCTTTGACCATTTTTTAGGGTTTTGTTTTTTAGGGTTTTCTTTAAATAAACTTAAGTGTTTTTTAGTATCAGGATGATTATAAACATCTGGCATATAATCAATTATTGGCGGTAGTGTTTCACCTACAATTGTGTCTATGTAAGGTGATGAATAAATATCTAAGTCGCTTGAATTTATCCAGTAAAACCATTCTGGATGTTCTAAAATTAAGTCTGAATCTAAGGCATTGGTTCTAGGAATAATATCAATCATAATTCTCATATCAAGTAAGTGAAGAGCTTCAACAAAAGCTTTAAATTCTTCTTCAAGAGTTGTTTTATCACCGGTTAAGGAGTCTTTTAAGTTAGGATCTAGCTCAGTAAAACTTAATACTGCGTAAGAAGAACCTAAATCGCCTTTCGAGCGATAAGTTGAGTACTTTGATAAAGGTAAAAAATAAAGTGTATCTACTCCAATTGATTTTAAGTAAGGAAGAAGGCTTAAAGACTTAACAAAAGAGCCTAATTCATTTAAATCATATAAATTGTTTTCACTTAATTTATTATCTCTATCGCTATCCCAGGTAGTAGAAGTTCTAGCCATCAAGGAATAAAAAATGCTTTTTTTATGCCAGTTTACTTTGTTTTTATGTTGTTTAATTTGTGATAAAGATTGATTATAATCAATGTTGGGTTGTTTGTAAATCAAGATATGGTTTTTAATTAAATCACTATAAAACTCATAAGGATTAACGATTACTTCCTTACCAATATTTATAGCTTTTGGATAATTATGAGTATTTAGCAAATTAGGAATAGTATAGTTAAATATATGATTGGGATTATTTTCTTCTAAAGCTTTTAAGATTTTTTCTAACATTTTTTTACTCCTTTATGATTAATGATTTTCCAGTCATAGAAAGCGGTTGGTCAATTTCTAATAATTCTAACATGGTTGGGGCGATATCAGCTAAAATACCATCAGCTCTAAGTTTTAATCCCTTTTTAGTAATAATTACTGGAACAGGATTGGTAGTGTGGGCAGTATGTGGAGCGCCATTTTCATCTACCATGTCTTCAGCATTTCCATGATCAGCAATAATAATTGCCACGCCATTTTGCTTTAAAATTTCGTCGACAACTTTTCCTAAGCATTCATCAACCGTTTCAACAGCTTTAATTGCGGCACTTAAAATTCCTGTATGACCGACCATGTCGGGGTTAGCGAAATTTAAAATCATTGTGTCATAGTGATTTGTAGTTAATTCTTTTAAAACTTTTTCAGTTACTTCATAGGCACTCATTTCCGGTTTTAAATCATAGGTTGCAACTTTTGGAGAAGGTACTAAAATTCTAGTGGCTCCTTTTATTTCGCGGTCTACTCCACCATCAAAAAAGAAAGTAACATGAGCATATTTTTCTGTTTCAGCTACGCGCAATTGTTTTAAGCCAAATTGACTTATAACATCGCCATATAAATTATCTAATGGTTGTAATCCAAAAGCGATTTCGCCTTTAACTGTGTCAGCGTAGTGCATTGTGGAGACAAAAAATAAATTATTAAGATTAGGGTTGGCGGTAAAATGCGGTTTACCTTCGACATAATAATGGTTAACAGCAGCTGGATTAGATAAAGCAGTAGCAATTCTTATTGCTCTATCAGGTCTAAAGTTTAAAAAGATAATGGCATCATTTGATTCAATCAATCCCGTTTTATCAATTATAACGGGAATCATAAATTCATCAGTTATATTATTAGCATATGATGCTTTAATAGAACAACCAGGACATTTATGGTTTTCACCAATACCATTAACCATCGCATCATAACCTTTTTGTAAACGATCCCAGTTGTTATCACGATCCATTGCATAATATCTTCCTTGAACAGTAGCAAATTTTACACCAGTATTGTGTTTTAAACCTCTAACAAATTCTAAACCGCTTTTTGGTGGAGTGTCTCTGCCATCTAAAAAAGCATGGATATAAGTTTTTTTGAAAATATGGTGTTTTTTAGTTAATTCAATCATAGCTTTAAAGTGGTTAAGGTGAGAGTGAACACCGCCATCAGAAACAAGTCCTAAAATATGAAGTTTAGAATTATGTTTTTTAGCATGTTCAATGGCACTTAAATAGGCTTTATTGTTAAAAAAAGAACCATCTACAATTGTTTGGTTAATTCTAGTTAATGATTGATAAACAATTCTTCCTGCACCAAGGTTTAAGTGACCAACTTCGCTATTTCCCATTTGACCTTCAGGTAGACCTACCGCCAGACCAGAGGCTAATAATTGACTATTAGGATATTTCTTAGTTAAAAAATCCATATTTGGTGTTTTGGCAAGACTAACTGCGTTATCGCTATTTGGTTTGGCAATGCCATAACCATCTAAAATAATTAAAGCAACTAAATTTTTTTCAGGCATAAAATCAACTCTTTTCATAAACATAATTATACTATATTTTTAATATATTATAAAGATATAGTGTTATAAAACCGGTTTTAATGTTTTATTTTAAAGGTTGCCATAAATTATGATAAAATATAAATTACCAATAAGGAAGTGAAATTATGAAGTTTGATTGGTTAGAAACAAAAAGAAAACAGTATTTGCCTTGGTATATAGTCTTTAATTTATTGACTTTTTTAGCTATTTTAGCGGCTGTTATTGTTTTAATTATCTTGTCATTAGGTTTCGATTTTTTGGAATATGTAGCAGTTTCATTGTTGGCGGTTGTAGTAATTTTTTCGTTGATTTATATAGGCTTGAAAATTGAAAATAAATTTATTAAAGAAACCAAAAATGAGTTTGATAATCAAATGATTTTGCCACTTTTAAAAGAATCTATAAATGCTAAATTAGATAGTAATTTATTAGAAGAGGATATTATCGATCAGTCTGATTTAATAAAAAATAACCATATTTATGAAATATTATATAATTTTACTAGAAACGATACTCAAGTTGTTGAATTTAAATTAAAAGGATTTAATCGTTTAGAGGGCCTGTTTTTTAAAATTAAGTTAGAAGATAATGATGATGATTTAATTTTTGTAAATCACAAATATTATTTTAAAACTATTTTTAGTAATTATTATATGGTGAAAAGTGGTTTTGAGCAATTTGATCAAAGATTTAAATCATATAATAAAAACCATCCAACTATGCCGTTAAATAATGAAATATTAGGACGAATTTTAACCGATACCATATATTATAAAATAACCGGCTTACAAATTAAAGATGGATATATGTATGTTTTAGCAAGTATTAAACAACCGATTTTTAGATTAGATATAACTTCAAAAGTTGATGAAGGGTATTACTATAAATTAAAAAGAGATTTTAATCGTATTTTACGAATAATTAATATAAAAGAAGTTTTAAATAATAAATCAACTGAAAACGCTTTATAACTGTAATCTTTTGATATTATTTTGTTAATGGTGTAAAATAAAGCTATAAATATCTCAGGGCGGAGCGAAATTCTCCACCGGTGGTTATAGTCCACGCGCGAAAGCTGATCTAGTGAAATTCTAGAACCGACAGTTAAAGTCTGGATGGGAGAGAAAAGATTGTTTTTTGACGTCCTTTGATTTTGTGTTTTTACAGGAGAATAAAAAAGGAAAATATAAATGGGAACTACTAAATATAAAGTCAATGATAAACAAAAACAGCTATCAAAAGTTATTTTAACGGCTTTGTTTGCCGGATTAGCAATTATAATTGGATATATCGAAATAGTTTGGCCACCAGCGCCTTGGTTAAAGCTAGATTTTTCTGAAGTTGTTGTTTTAGTTTCTTTACTTATAATTGGACCTAAATACACAACCGGAGTAATCATTTTGAGATCTGTTGTTAGGTGGTTAATAACAGGAAATAATACCAATATTCCTTTTCCTGGTTTTGGTGAGATGATTGCCGTAATTGCCTCACTAACCTTAATGCTTTTTTATATGCTAGCTAGAAAAATCACCAAGGATTATGATTATGAAATAAGAAAAAGAGATAAAAGTGTTTTGCCTTATAAAAAATCAAGGTTTAAAAACTTATTTAAAACCGAGTTAATTAAAACTATAATAGCTGTTTTAGCATTAGTGATTGTAATGACTTTTATAAATTATTTTGTTATGACACCTTCGATGTTAAGTCAGGGCCGTTATCCGTTTTTCACTGGTATTGTTAATAGTGGTGAATATAAAAAAATATTAGGCGAAGGTTATTGGGCCTATACTGTTTTTATAATCGGAACTTATGTACCATTTAATTTAATCAAAGGATTATTGGTAATGATAATTTTTAATATCATAAAAAAACCATTAATTATGGCGATTGACTTAAGATAAAGATAGAACTAGGATTTACTTCCTAGTTTTTTTATTTTCATATGATTTTACTTTAATTTTGCTGTCTAATTTAGTATAATAGAAATGTTAGAAAAGGAGGCTTATTATATGCCATATATTAATCATATTTATGCTCGCGAAGTTTTAGACTCACGCGGAAACCCAACTGTTGAAGTTGAAGTTTATACTGAATCAGGTGCTTTTGGACGCGCTTTAGTTCCATCTGGAGCGTCAACTGGTGAACATGAAGCTGTTGAATTACGTGATGGAGATAAAAAACGTTATTTAGGAAAAGGCGTTTTAAAAGCAGTTGAAAACGTTAATGAATTTTTAGGACCTGAATTAATTGGTTTTAGTTGTTTAAACCAAGTGGAAATCGATCAAGAATTAATCGATTTAGATGGAACACCAAATAAAGGTAAATACGGAGCTAATGCTTTACTAGGAATTAGTATGGCGGTTGCAAAAGCGGCTGCTGATTTTTTACAATTAGAACTTTATGAGTATTTAGGCGGTTTTAATTCAAAAACTATTCCAGTACCGATGATGAATATATTAAACGGTGGAAGTCATGCTGATAATTCAGTGGATTTTCAAGAGTTTATGATTATGCCGGTTGGTTTTGACAAGTTTAGTGAAGCTTTACGTTGTGGCGCTGAAGTTTATCACAATCTTAAAAAAACTTTAACTGAAAGAGGTTATAATACTGGCGGTGGTGATGAAGGAGGATTCGCTCCTAATCTTAAATCAAATGAAGAAGCGTTAGAAGTAATTATGGAAGCAATCAAAAGAGCTGGTTATAAAGCCGGTGAAGATGTAGTTTTAGCAATGGACGTGGCCGCTTCTGAATTTTATAAAAAAGATTTGAAAAAATATGTTTTAGCTGGTGAAAATAATCGTCAATTAACTGCCCTTGAAATGGTAGATTTTTATGAGAAACTAGTTAACAAATATCCAATTGTCTCAATTGAGGATGGGCTTGACGAAAACGATTGGGCCGGCTGGAAACTATTAACCGAACGTCTAGGTTCAAAAATTCAATTAGTTGGTGATGATTTATTTGTAACTAATACTAAAAGATTAGCCGAAGGAATTGAAAAAGGAATTGCCAACTCAATCTTAATTAAAGTTAACCAAATTGGAACATTAACTGAAACATTTGATGCAATTGAAATGGCTAAAAGAGCTGGTTATACAGCAGTTATTTCACATCGCAGTGGTGAAACTGAAGATACAACGATTGCTGATATCGCTGTTGCAACTAATGCCGGACAAATTAAAACCGGTAGTGCTTCAAGAACTGATAGAATTGCTAAATACAATCAATTATTAAGAATTGAAGATCAATTAGGTTATACTGCAGTTTTTCCAGGAATTAAAACATTTTATAATCTAAAAAAATAATTGAAAATAAGAAAAACTGACTTAATAATCAGTTTTTTTTATAATAGAAGCATTATGAGGTGAAAAATGAAAAACAAACCATCTGATTTTGAGATTTTTTGGAATGAAAAAATAAAAAAATTAAAACCTAAACACTTAAATATCAAACTGATAAAAAGTGGTAATCTTAATTATTATGATTTAAATTTTGAAAGTTTTGATAAAACCATTATTTATGGCAATATTATTAGACCAAGCAATCCCAACGGTTTAAGTATTATCGCATATCATGGTTTTAAAGGAATTTATCGACCAGATTTTTTTAATGAATTACTCCAATTAGGTTATACAATTTATACTTACGAAATGCGCGACCAAAACGGTAGAACGGTTGAATTAGGCAATCATCAACCTGTTATGAGTCGAGATATTTTAGATAAAAACAATTATTATATTTTAAAAACTTTCTTAGATTCATACTTGTTTTATATCTCTGTTTTAGCCAAATTTCCTGATGAAACTTTTAATATATACGGTTATTCACAAGGCGGAGCACACGCTATTGTGATAGGATCACTGTTAAAAACTAATCAGATTGTTGCAGTTGCCCCGAGCTTTTTTAATCACCCTGAAAGAATTAATAAAAGGTTAGGAAGTGGT
>CAZRWC010000027.1:0-14010 GCA_964603705.1 uncultured Acholeplasmataceae bacterium | reverse complement strand
TGATTTAGGTGATCGTAGTTTTACCTTGCAACCTGGGATGGTTATTACTTGTGAACCGGGATTGTATATCGCTAGCGAAAAGATTGGCATTAGAATCGAAGATGATGTTTTAATTACTGAAAATGGGGCTATTAATTTATCAAAAAACATTATTAAAGAAATTGATGAAATCGAAAGATTTATGAAGTAATAATTATTTAAAAAATTAAAATCTTTTAAAGAAAAGAAACACTTAAGACTTTCCTTAAAAAGATTTTTTTTTATTATAAAGTAAAAAAAATAAGAATGACTACTATTAGTTAGGAGGAATTACTATGAAAAAACTAATCTTAGTCTTTTTATTTGCTTGTTTAATGGCTTTAGTACCAATAACGACTAAAGCTGCTTCATTAAACAATTTTGAAGAAGTTACAATTGAGGGGAAAGGAAAACTATTATCCGATTATACTGAAAAAGAACTTAAAAGTTATTATAAGGAAACCGAACAAAGACTTTTTTTTGGCTGGAGAACCTATGAAGTAAATCGAAATTTAAAAATAAGTTTTCGAAAAACAACCATTTTTTCTTACTATAACGATGGTACCACGCCAATAACCTATGAGTTTCAAGAAACCAATACTAAAGATTCAAAATACGTTATTTCATCAACTGGTAACATTAATAAGTCTTTTTCAGGGACAATTGAAAAGTTTAAATTAGGACTTGAAAATAAGTTAAACATTAATACATCCGTTACTATTTCGGCCTCAACTAAAGAGGTTGCCAATACTAAAGTCTATGTTGATCCTGGAACGATGTTAAATGTCTATGTTCTTGGTAATGGCAAAGTAACAAATGGAGCAGCTAGTTACTATACTTTTTGGATTAGAGTCAATCAAGGGGGATATGAGTATTGTAATATCTCTAGTTTATTTTACCGTTTGGAGAAAGTAAAAATATGAAAAAATTTTTAGTCATCTTAACAATCTTAATTGTTTTAGGAGCTATTGCAGCAATTATAATTACCAACAAAGAAAAAGTTTCACCGAAGTTTTTAACTGTTAAAACCAATTATAACTATGTTTATACTGAAACAAAGTTAATCAATATTCGTATCTATTCAAATTATAACAAGCATGCTTTATTGTATAAAGAAAATATTGTTGAAACGACTTTATATAATGATGAAAACAACAAATTAATTAGTTTAAACTTGCTTGATATTACTAAAGGGCATGAAGAAATTTATCTAGGTGATAATTATTATTCCTACACATTTTCATTTGAAATGCCTAGACTGGCCTCAAATTTTAAAATGGAAGATGCTAATTTAAAAATAAGTTTGCTAAACAATGATGAATATAATTTTCCAATTGGAAAAGTAAATTTATTATACCTAGATGATATTTCTAAAGAATCATATTTTAAAGTTGTTTCTTTATATGGCTTTAAAGAACCGGACTTTGACTTTGCTAGATTAAATAAAATAATCATAGAATTTGAACCGTTATTAGAGTTTGAATTTAAGAAAGTTTCCATTGGTGATGATGAATTAGAAGTAAGTTTTAGTGTAGAAAACAATAAGTTAGAGTTATTAATTCCTAGAGAAAGAAGTTTATTAAATAACCCGCCGTTAATAATAACACTTGATTTAGGAAGTGTTGAAGTCGTACAAGTAATTGACAATTTTACATATTTTGAAGATTTTGAAACACTAAAGGAAAGCGGTGATTTAATTTATGTCTCTGTCCTTGATCCGCTTAGCTAATTGTGGCAAAGATTATGTTAAACACAAATATAATTTAGAAATTAAAAAAGGTAATCTTTATCTTATAAGTGGCGCTAATGGTAGCGGGAAAACAACATTAATTAGGTTGATTTTGGGATTTATCGCACCAGACTTTGGCTTAATTGAAAAAAACAATTATAAAGTCTCTTATTTGCCTGAAAGATCAGAATTACCAGGGCACATGACTTCATTAGAATATTTAAAAATTAATGCTAAAATTAAAAAAACAAAAATAGATTTAAAACTAATTTTGAATTTTGAAATACCACTTTATCAAAAAATATCCCTTTTATCAAAAGGCAATAAACAAAAAGTAGCAATCATAGCTACTTTGGCTGGCGAAAACGACTTAATAGTTTTAGACGAACCCTTATCAGGGCTTGATACTCAAATGATAAAAGTAGTAAAAAACGCTGTTAAAGAACAAATTTTAAATGGAGTCTCTTTTTTAATATCAACTCATAATCCAAATGTTTTTAAGAGTCTAGCTCATCAGCATTTAGAATTATGATCAATTATTTTATTGAGCATTTTCTACATAAAAAAATGCAAGCAATTTTGATGACTATTTTTATAGTTATCGGATTATTGTTTTTTTCGATGACAGAACCGTTTACTCCAAAAGCTTACTTTTATCTTGATTTAAATAGTTATAAGCTAAGTTATTACTTTAAAACCACCCAAATTTTAAATTATGTTTTTTTGTTTATTATTAGTGTAATATTAATTGATCATGATAGAGATTTTTTAAAACCGCTAATAGTTAGAAAAGGTCGCTTTCAAGTCGCTTTTTATAAACTCCTTTTTTACACATTAATTATGGGATGGCTATATTTAGTAATCTTTTCATTGTTGATTTTAATTCCCTCATTTTTAACCATTTACTTTAATTTTGACTTTAAATTGTTTAAAAATGTCCTTTCAATCATTATCAACGGCTATCTATTGATGCTGTTTTTACTAATTGTGGTAAAAAAGAATTTTAGACCAATCACTTTTCTTATTTTGATATTGTTTCTAACAATTATCTTAATTTATGAAGATAATAAAACAAGCTTATTATTTTTAGGATATTTATTACCTTTAACTAATTCTTTTTTATATCAAACTGATTTTGGCTATTTATATTTAATATTGTATTTTATTATTTTGATTTTCATTTATTTTTTGGTAGAATTAAAGCGTAATATTACTTAAGGTTATTTCAAAAAGACAATTATTTTTAAAGAGATGTTAAATGTGTTGACAAACAATCATAAATAAGGTAATATATAACACGTGAAAAGAAGAGACCCCTCTCACCCGATTGATTAAGTCGATGGGTAAAAAGTCATGATGATATAAGATTAATCATTATTTTAAACTTTTAGGGTGTTTCGATACCCTTTTCTTTTTGAAATAAAATAAAAAAGGAGGTAATACTATTAGAAGATATGCTAAACCAACTAATAAAAACGATGATTTGATTAATGAATATATTCCGCTTGGAAATGTTCGCTTAATTGATGAAAATGGGGAAAACGTCGGGATTGTCAGCCGCGATGTTGCACTACAACGCGCTGTAAAAGCTAACTTAGACTTAGTCTGTGTAGCACCCGAAGCAAAACCAATCGTTGTTAAAATCTTGGATTATTCAAAATATCGTTATGAACAACAAAAAAGACTTAAAGAAATGAAGAAAAATCAAAAAATTGTCCAGCTTAAAGAAGTTCAATTAAGTCCTACTATAGGGATTCATGATTTTAATACTAAATTAAAAAATGCTAAACGCTTTATTGCTGATGGTAATAAAGTTAAAGTCACGATGAGACTTTATGGTAGAATGATGTCTCGTCAAGAATTAGGATTAGAAGTTATTAACAATTTCATTTTAGAAATGGAAGAAATCGCCACTGTTGAATCTTCAGCAAAAATGGAAGGAAGAACCTTAATTGCAATTCTAAACCCTAAAAAAGAATAAAAGAAAGAAGGATTTATTATGCCAAAACAAAAAACACATAGTGGATTAAAGAAAAGATTAAAAGTTACCGCAACAGGTAAAGTAATGCGCGGACGCGCCTATAGAGGCCATATGTCGGCTTCAAAAACACACAAGCAAGTTGTTCAATTGAGAAAAGAAGTTGAAATCTCAAAATCTGATCACAAACGCATCAAACAACTTATTGCTAATATGAAGTAGGAGAATTGTAAGATGCCAAGAACAAAAAACACTAAAGTTACGAAACAACGTCGTAAAAAAATAATGAAAATGGCCAAAGGTTATTTTGGCTCTAAAAGAACTTTATATCGCACTGCTAATGAACAAGTAATGCGTTCTATGAGATATCAATATCGCGACCGCAAACAAAGAAAAAGACAATTTAGAAAACTTTGGATTACAAGAATTAATGCTGCATGTCAATTAAATGATATTAAGTATTCACGTTTTATTCATGGTTTAAAAATTATGAATATTGAGATTGACCGTAAAATTTTATCTGATATCGCGATTCACGATCCAAATGCTTTTAGCAAATATTGTGAATTAGCCAAAGAAGGTCTTAAAAAAGCTGAAACAATTTTACCAACACCTAAACAAACTTCACCATCATATGTCAGTCTTGATAACCTAGATTTAGTAGTTGAACCAAAAGTTAAAACAAAAGTTGTTGAAAAAGAAGTAGTAGTTGCTCCAAAGATTGAAAAAGAAGTTATAGTTAAAACCGAACCTAAACAAAATGAAGCTGATTTAAATAATAAAACTGTAGCTGAATTAAGAGATTTTGCAAAAAATTTAGGACTAACTGGCTTTTCTAGTTTAAAAAAAGCTGAACTAATTAGTTTAATCTTGAATAATTAATTACACAAAAAATAGATTAACCGCCTAAATAGCGGTTTTTTTATTTGTCAAAAAGCAACTATATATAGTTATTTTTACTTTTTTCTTGTATAATAATATAAAGGAGTTTAGGATGAAAAAAAGATTTTTTATTTCTTTATCAATAATCTTAACAACATTAACAGCTTTCATAGTCTTTTGGTATGTTTTGGATGAAAAATACCAATTTGCTTTTATGTTAGGCTTTTTAATTATCGCTCTTTATTCAATTTTATACTTTATAGGCGGTCTTTCTAAACTTTTAATATATTTATTCTATGGCTTAATAACCGCGATGTTAATTTATTACTTTCAATCATATGCTATAGGATTTGTAATTATGGGAACGGCATTATTTATTTTAAATCCTTTATCGCCGCTTGAAAATAAATTGGCGGTTAAAATTGATTCTCCTGAAGCTATTACCGCTTACAATTTAGTTCCAAAAGAAAAAAGAGTCTTTTATTTATATCGTTCTAATATGAAAGATTTTTATCATTTACCACAAACTAGAAAACTATATAAAAAGAAATCATATTATTATTTAAGACAAATTATTACTTTAATATTATTTAGTGCTGCAACCTTTTTAGCGATACATCAATTAAAAGATATCGGTTTAAATTTATCTACCTATACTCATTACATTTGGATTACTTTTTACTATATATTAGTTTTATATATAGTGGCTTTAATGATTTATAAGAAAGGCTTTAGTAGTGGCATAAGAGTAGCAATGATAACCGTTTTACCACCAATTGTATATATCCTTTTATTTACATCTGATCTTGATTTAAGTTGGCGACTTGGGTTTGGTTTAAGTGTTGCTTTGATGGCAGTTGGTGTAATTGTTTACCAAATAATTTTTTATTTTC
This sequence comes from uncultured Acholeplasmataceae bacterium, assembly GCA_964603705.1. Classification (GTDB taxonomy): domain Bacteria; phylum Bacillota_I; class Bacilli_A; order Acholeplasmatales; family Acholeplasmataceae; genus CAZRWC01. Next base: position 8,510 of record CAZRWC010000027.1, on the reverse strand, counting down.
AACGAGTGACATATTCAGCTTATCATTACTATGATAGTGATGAAAATGCTGAAGTATTTGCAAATGCTTTATATGAACCCTTTGTATATTCTGAGTCATATAACACAATTGTAAAATATACGCTAACTTTAAGTTTAGATAAATTTAATACTAGACTTAATGATATTTTAATTTATGCTAATTTTTATGGTTTTATTATTACTGCTTATCTTGTCAAATCAAATAAATTAATTATATATACTGTCTTTAAAACCGGAACAAAATCTCGGATGTATAAATTTCAAAATCTATTAAATAAATATTTTGAAACCAAAGTATCTCTAGATATTAAACACGATCCTCAAACCGCTTTATATGAAGAATTATTTACCCATAAACCGGCATATATTGTTCAAAGAGCTGTTTCATTAGGTAAATTATTAAAAGAATTAAATATTGAATCACCATTAATTATAAGTTTATTTTTCTATTTTAAAAATCTAGATGACCTTGAAGAGTTTGCTAAAATTTATCAAATCGAAATTATCAAATTAGATGACACAAGTGAAGCAATCCGAGTCGATATTCAAATTGCGAACACTGAATATTTAATTGGCATTAAAATTAGAGAAGTTTTACTAAACTCCATGATATATAACGGACAATATATTAGAGTTTTAGTGCATACTCAAACTAAACAATTGTAGGGGGAAATTAAAATGATTAAAAAATGTGTTATTCCAGCCGCAGGCTATGGAACAAGATTTTTACCAATTACAAAATCTCTACCAAAAGAAATGTTACCAATTATCGATCGACCAGCAATTGAACTTATCGTTGAAGAAGCTATTTCAAGTGGTATTAGCGAAATTTTTATAATTATTAGTGATAACAAAAAAGCTATTTTAGATTATTTTGGTAGAAATTTAGAACTCGAACAATTTTTAAAAGAAAAAAATCAAATCGAAATGCTAAGTTTAATCGAACCTAAACCAAATGTGAAGATTCATTATATTAAACAAGACGAACAATTAGGTTTAGGGCATGCAATTAGTTGCGCTGAAACCTTTATTGGTGATGAACCTTTCGCGGTTTTATTAGGTGATGATGTTTATGTTAATGATGATTTACCGGCAATTAAACAACTAATTGATCTTTTTAAAACTTACAACAGTCACATCTTAGGTACAATGGAAGTGGCGGATAGTGAAGTTAGTTCTTATGGGATTTGTGAAAAAGTTAACGACAACTTAGGGCCTGTTTTTGAATTAAAAAATGTCGTTGAAAAACCTTCATTAGAAAATGCTCCATCACGAAGCGCAATTTCAGGTCGTTATATTTTTAAGCCTTCTATTTTTAAATATCTAAAAGAAATTTCTAAAGGCTCAAACAATGAAATTCAATTAACTGATGCGATTGTAATGAGTATGAAAGCTGAAAAGGTCTATTCTTATGATATTATTGGCACCAGATATGATATTGGATCTAAATTTGGTTATTTAAAAGCTATTATTGACTTTTCTTTAAAAAGAACTGATTTAAAAGCAGATTTATTAAAATACTTAAAAGAAAAAATCGTCCTATATTGACAATTATTTAAAACAATGATAAATTAAAAGTATCTAGAAGCCCCCGTAGAACCCAAAACAAATAATAGGGAACTAACGCTATGTAGGTGTGTATTCCTTTGGAATCCCGAAACTTAGGATTATAGTGCCCACGTGTAATAAAATCGTTCTTCAGGCTTCTAGACTTTTTTTATGCTAAAATATTATAAGGAGTGAAAATATGGATAAAGACATTAAATTATTAAAAAATATTTCAGAACTAAGTGGTGTTTCTGGCAACGAAAAAAAAGTCAGATTATATATTAAACAACAATTGGAAAATCAAGTCGATGAAATTTTTCAAGATAACTTAGGTTCATTGATAGCTAAAAAAGGTCAAAAAGGACCAACAATTATGGTTGCTGGTCACATGGATGAAGTTGGTTTAATGATTACCCAAATTACCAAAGATGGCTTTTTAAAATTTCAAACCATTGGTGGTTGGTATAATCAAGTTATGTTAGCCCAAGAATGGTTAATCGAAACAATTACTGGTAAAGAAGTTATCGGTGTGACCGGAGTTAAGCCGCCACATGTAATTCCTGCTAATAAAAGAAACGAAGTTCAAGAGGCAAGTCAAATGTTTATTGATGTTGGCGCTAGTAGTTATGATGAAGTTATCGAAATGGGAATTAGATTAGGCTCATTTGTTACACCTTTACAACAATTTAGACAACTGGGAGATCAAAAACATCTTTTAGGGAAAGCTTGGGATAACCGGATTGGTAGCGCAGTAGTAATTGAAGTTATGCGCAATTTAAAAGCTATTCCAAATCAAATTTATGGGACTTTTACTGTTCAAGAAGAAGTCGGTTTAAGAGGCGCTAAGACTTCATCTCATTTGGTCAAACCAGAAATTGCCATCGCCATCGACTCTGGCTTAGCTCTTGATACACCTGGTGCGGGTGAAAAAGAAAATCAAGAAATTGGCAAAGGACCGCAAATCTTAATTTATGATGGAGGCTTAATTCCCAATCAAGCTTTAAGAAACTTAGTAATAAAGACAGCTGAAGAACTTAACATTCCTTATCAAGAGGCTTATATTGTTGGCGGTAGAACCGATGCTGGTAATATGCATTTAGCCCATAACGGAGCGGCTGGACTATCGATTTGTATCCCAACTAGAAACCTTCATTCACATGTTTCAATAATCCATTACGATGATTATTTAAACACTGTTAAATTATTAAGTGCTTTATTAATTAAATTAGACCAAACGACGGTAGATAAAATTTTAGACCGTTAGTTAAATTTTATTCAAAAAAAAGATGTTAGCAATTTTTTTAATTCTAACATCTTTTTATTTAGCTTTTTATTTTAAAATAGAATTTTCTATTTCATCAATAAATTCAACTAATTTATCAAAATCACTTTCTTTAAAACTGGATTTAATATTAAATGGTTTAGCAATTAAACGCATATCAGGCATATTATCAAGGTATTCAATCAATTCTTTTTCCGCTAAACCACCCCATGATGAATTAATAACCAAACCAACATCTCTATTTTGAAAACTAAATAACTTTAGATGTTCCATTAAATTTCTAATTGGAAAACTCATCGAGGCATTATAATTAGGTGTCATAACTAAAAGATGAGAATACTTTGCAATATCTGTTAATGCTTCAGTCACATCTTTTTTAGATAAATCATAAAGCAGAACTTTAATATTTCTATCTTTTAAAAGATTAGCAATTTTTAAAGCTAGTTTTTCAGTATTTCCATACATAGAAAAATAATTTAAAACAAGTCCTTTTTCTTCAAAACCATATGTTGACCAAGTTTGATATAAAGCTAATATTTTCTTAATAATTTCTTGATCTTTATGCATAAAACCATGCAAAGGCATTATTTGATCAATTTCAAGATTAGAAATCTTTTTTAAAATTGCTTGAACATTTGCACCATATTTATAAACAATATTGGCGTAATACCAGCGCATTGAGTCTTTCATTTCGAGATAATTTTCTAAATTTGAATATAATTGGTCTTCTAAAGCATTAAAATGACCGAAAGCATCAGCTGTAAATAAAACTTTTTCTTTATCTAAATAAGCAAACATTACTTCTGGCCAATGGACCATTGGAGCCGTAAAAAATTGAATTTTATTATCGCCTAAATCAATAATTTCTAAATCTTTTACAACTAACATTCGATCATCAAAGTTTGATTCATTAAATTGATTGAAAATACGTTTTGTTAAAGGGTTAACAATTAAGGTTGTTTCAGGATATAAATTTAAGACTTGACTAATGCCATAAGCATGATCAGGCTCAACATGTAAACAGACCAAATAATCTAGTTTTCTTTCTCCTAAAGCGGCTTTTAAACTTTTTAAAAAGGCCGGCATAACTATTTGATCAACCGTATCAAGCAACAAGGTTTTTTCATCTTTAATTAAATAAGAGTTGAAACTAACTCCTTTATCTAGTGGAATTTGGTTTTCAAATTTATTAATTTTAGCGTCACTTTGACCGACAAAGGTAATATAGTTGGTAAGTATTTGATAATTCATTTTATCATCTCCATTCATATTGATTTTATCATTAAAAATTATTTTTACAAAATAATATAAATAACATTTTAAATTGACAATAAATAATTTTTAAACTATAATAAAGCCAAGTAGGAGGGAATATTATGCAATGTAGTGTTTGTGGTAACAAAGTAAGAGACGGAGTTAATATTTGCCCTGTTTGTGGTAATGACTTAATAAATAATTCTTCAAATAACCAAAGGGAAAATGCCGGCTTTTTAACACAAAGAACTAGTGTCTTAGGACTTGGTATTATTGCTTTATTTATTTTATTTATTATAAGCGTTTTAAAGTTAGTTGAATATTCTAATTTTATTGGCTCGGGAATTAGAAGTTTTAATACTTATGGCATCGTTGGTCTTATTTTTGGAATATTTATAATCTTAGCTAACCTCGGTTTAATCTCTCTTTCGATTGTTAATTTATTGAAGCATCAATTAGAAATTGATAAGAAGTTTTTAATAAAACTTACACAACTTGGTCTAGGTTTAGTATTATTAATTGCAGTTTTTACCTTTATAATGGCGTTATATGGATCGATTGTTTTTAGTAATGCTAGTTGGTTTTTTGAACCGTTTTTTGTTAATTATGGCTTCTTAGCTATTTTTGTTTTCTCTTTTTTAATTATTGAAAAAGAGATTGTTTATAAAGATAAAAATAAAGAAAGTGATAAAGAAAATTGATTTTTCTTTAATAAAGATAAGATGAGAATTATTGGTGGAAAAAATCGTTCAAGAATAATTAACGAGGTAGGTATTCCTACAACAAAACCAACAGCTGACAACGTTAGAGAAGCTGTTTTTAACTCATTATATGATGTTAATGGTGCAGTAGTTTTAGATTTATTTGCTGGTAGCGGCTCCTATGGACTTGAAGCTTTATCAAGAGGCGCAAGGTCGTCTCACTTTAACGACAATCATCCGAAAGCTATTGCTACTATTAAAGAAAACATCAATCTTTTAGGTGAAAAAGAAAATTGTTTTGTCACACCTTATGAATATAATCAAGCCCTATTTCATATTAGAAATAAAGATCTTAAATATGATTTGGTTTTTCTTGACCCTCCTTATGAATTTGAAAGTGATGACTATAATTATATTATTTTTGGCCTAAGAGATAACTTAAATGAAGGAGCCAAAATAGTCCTAGAATTACATAAAAATCAAGAATTTGAATTGACCAATAATTTCAAAATAATTAAAGATCAAATTTATGGAATTAAAAGAATTATTATTTTAAAAAAAATTTAAAGTTTGATATAATATTTATAGATAAGGAAAAAGAGGTGTTAGTATGCAAATTAATCTAGAAATTATTACCAAAGTATTTACCGAAGGTATCGGCCTTTGGATTGTCATAGTCGTACCAATTGCAATCTTAATAGTTGGGTTTGTTATTGGCTTTTTTGTTGCTAGAACAATTATCGCTAAATATATGGAAAAAAATCCACCAATTACTGAACCAATGATTCGAGAAATGATGAAACAAATGGGAAGAACGCCGTCTGAAAAACAAGTTAGAGCTGTCATGAACTCAATGAAGAAGGCCAAATAAAAATGCGATTAAATTCGCATTTTTTTTTAGTTTATTTCAAATCTATTTTCTTTTCCTTCCGCTAATTTTTTTAAATTAGAACGATGCCTTAAAAATATTATAATACCCATTATTAAAATAGAAGTGTATTCTAATAAATAAATTAACCAATTATTATGGTGATAATCATAGGCAAAAACAAATATTTCTTTTGATAAAAATATATCATAAAACATCATTAAGATAAAAACGGTGGCTGTTCCATATAATGAAGCTAGTGATGCATATCTAAAAATTAAAAAAACAATTAAAAAGACAAAAATGCCAATTAAACCGATTAAGAAAGCCATTGCCATAGCAGCACCGACTCCAGTGGCTACCGCTTTACCACCTTTAAATTTTAAATAAACTGGATAAACATGGCCTAAGACAGCAAATATCCCATAAAGCGGATAAATATAGATAAATAGGTTATTATTAATAAAAACTTTCCCAAGCTCCATCCCAAATTTAAGGTCATAAGACATTAATATTCGAACAAAAACAATAACAGCCGCACCTTTAAATGCATCTAAGATAAAAACAATCGCCGCATACTGTTTACCCATAACCCTAGCAATATTGGTTGCTCCCATATTATTAGAACCGTGTTCTCTAATATCAATTTTTCTAAAAATTTTTCCAATAATATAACCGTTAGGAATCGACCCCACCAAATAGCTTATGACTATGAATAAAAATATATACAATATTTGCATAAAAACTCCTTTTATAACTTACCTTACTCTTTATTATACATTATTTTACAATTTTAAATGGTTTGTAGTAAATTATATTATTTGATATAATATATTAAGGTGGTAAGAATGCAAAGATATGATGAAACATCAATCCAAATATTAGAAGGATTAGAAGCCGTTAGAAAACGTCCTGGTATGTATATTGGTTCAACCGATAGTCGCGGTTTACACCAATTAATCTGGGAAATTTTAGATAACTCAATCGATGAATCTCTTTCTGGTTTTGGAAAAGAAATAACTGTTACAATTAAAGAAGATAACTCTGTTGAGATATCCGACGAAGGTCGTGGTATGCCTTATAAGTTGCATACAAGTGGCCGTCCTACAACAGAAGTTATTTTTTCTATGCTGCACTCTGGCGGTAAGTTTTCTGACTCGGGTTATTCAGTATCAGGGGGCTTACATGGTGTGGGCAGTGCCGTTGTTAATGCTTTATCAGTTTTTTTAGAAGTTACCGTTTATCGCGATTCCTATATTTGGCGTCAAACTTTTACAAATGGTGGAACTCAAGCCTCTGATTTAAAAAAAATAGGGGAAACTAAAAAATCGGGAACAACCGTTTGGTTTAAACCCGATCCAAAAATTTTTACTACTACGATGATAAATCTTGACGCGGTTAGAGAAAGAGTTAGAGAATCGGCCTTTTTAATTAAAGGTTTAAAAATCAATCTTAACGACCAAAGAATTAAATCAAAGGAGTCCTTTTTATATAAAGAAGGGATTAAGGAATATGTTGAATTTTTAAGTAAAGATAAAAAACCAGTTGATGATATTCATATTATAAATGGCAAATATCCGGTACCAAACCAACGAAAACTACCAATTGAAGTAGAAGTGGCTTTTCAATTTTCTGAAAGTTATTCTGAAACTTTAGTTTCTTTTGTCAACAACGTTAGAACAAAAGATGGTGGTAGTCATGAAATAGGTTTTAAATCGGCCATCACTAGATCAATTAACGAATATAGTCGAAAATATCAAATTTTAAAAGATAAAGAACCAAATCTTGATGGTGTTGATATTAGAGAAGGGATGACTTCGATTATCAATTTAAGAATACCTGAAGAGGTCTTAGAATTCGAAGGACAAACTAAAAACAAATTAGGTACTCCTGAAGCAAGAAATGCTGTCGAACAAATTGTCTATGAAAATATGACAACCTATTTAGAAGAAAATAAAAATGTTGCCGAACATATAATTACTAGATCCTTAAATGCTCAAAGGGCTAGAGATGCCGCTAGAAAAGCTAGAGATATGGCTAGAAAAGGCAACACTAAAATCAAAAAAGAAACTATTTTATCAGGAAAACTAACTCCTGCCCAATCGAAAGATAAAACCAAACTTGAATTATTTTTAGTCGAAGGGGATTCAGCTGGTGGTTCTGCTAAACAAGGCAGAAACCGCCTATACCAAGCTATTTTACCTTTAAGAGGAAAAGTTATTAACACTGAAAGAAGTAACTCGGAACAAATTTTAAAAAACGAAGAAATTGCCACGATTATCGCTACGATTGGAGCTGATTTTGGAAGTGATTTTAAAGTTGATAAAATGAACTATGATAAAATCATAATTATGACCGATGCTGATACCGATGGAGCCCACATTCAAGTTTTATTGATTACTTTTTTCTTTCGTTTTATGCGTCCATTAGTTGAGGCTGGTAAACTTTATATTGCTTTACCGCCTTTATACCGTCTTTCTAGAAAAAAAGGCAATCTAATTGATAATGTTTATTTATGGAGCGATGAAGAACTACAAGATTTTCAAGGCGCTAATCAATATCGAATTCAAAGATTTAAAGGCCTTGGAGAAATGAACTCTGATCAACTTTGGGATACAACCATGAATCCTGAATCAAGAACCTTAATAAGAGTCGGGATTGATGATTTAAGTGAGGCCGATAAAAAAATTACCATTTTAATGGGTGATCAAGTTGCTCCTAGACGCGATTGGATTGAACAAAATGTTGACTTTGAAATTGCTGATGATTTCCAAATTCAAGAAATGAGGGAAAACAAATGAGCAAAAAAATAACTGATAAAATCAACGACTTTGTTG
>CAZRWC010000026.1:0-14046 GCA_964603705.1 uncultured Acholeplasmataceae bacterium | reverse complement strand
CCATTAAATTGATTAGTTCTTGAAAGTAAATAAGAAACATATTCTTTATAATATGATTTAATTTCTTCATTAGTATAGAAATCTTTCTTACGAGCATATTTAGGATTTAAAAGTTTATAATTATGTTTTTGATTATACCAAGTTACATATTCATTAATACCACCAAAATCATCCCAATAATTAGATAAAACTAAAATAATTCTAATATCTTTTTTAGCAGCTTCGCTAATCGCATAATCCATTTGGTCCCAACCACTGACAAAATCATGGCCGGCCCATGATGGTTTAGTAAAAACACCTTGTTCTGGTTGCATCCACGCTTTTGAATCGACTCTATTAAGTTGGAGATAAAATCAATTAATCCACACCTATTATAATTCATTTATTATTTTATGTCTATAATCAACAGGACTCATTTTTAATTTAGACACTATTCTTGTTGTATTATAGTAATTTATATACTCATCAATTGCTGCTAGTAAATCATCAGCATTTTTATATTTGTATTCATGGCCATACCACATTTCTTCTTTCATTCTTCCAAAAAAAGTTTCAGTAGGACTATTGTCTAAACAGTTCCCTTTTCTACTCATTGATTGAATAATTCCTAACTTTTCTAAACGTTCTCTATACCTAGAGTTTTGATATTGCACTCCTTGATCAGATTGGATCATCATCCCTTTTATTTTATTTCCATGTATCTTTTCAAGGTCATCTAACATTAACATTATTTTATCCATTTTCACGTCTTTTCCTGCCTTATAAGCTAGTACTTCACGTGAATCAAAATCAATAATTGGCGATAGATAAACTGACTCTTCATCCAAAGGAAACACACTTATATCTGTACCTGCTTTTTCATATGGAAAAGATGTTTTGAAATTTTGACTCATTTCATTAACTTTTACTCCTCCCATATCACCTTCATATGAATTATATTTGCGCCAGTTTCTTTTTTTAATCTTAAGATATCCCTTTTCCCTCATTATATCGTTTACTTTGTTTTTGCCAATATGATAGCCTAACTTTATAAGTTCTATATGAATTCTTTGATAGCCCATTCTTTTCTTATGTTTGTCTTTATAAAGATAATCTATCACTTTTTTAATCTCTTCATATTTATCTGGTTTATCTTTTTTAGACTCTGATAAATGATAATAATATACTGAACTTGATATTCCTGTTATTTCTAGAAGGATTTCTAATTTAAACTCTTTCCTTAACTCAGTAACAATTAAAGCTTTTTCTTTATTTGTTACACCTTCTAGTTTTTGGGTTAAGGATTGAGATTTTTTTAAATACTCTATCTCCGCTCTTAATCTTTGGTTTTCTTCAATAAGTTTTTTATCAACTATTATTTTTGCTCTTTCATCTTTTAAAACATAATTCTTTCTAGGGTAAGTATCTTCTATTCCTGCTTCTCCTTTAGCTCTATAAATCTTTAACCATCCGCCTAGTATAGTTGGATCTAATAAACCTAAATCTAAAGAAACACTTCTTATTGATTCTCCATTTTTTAATACTCTTGAAATCGCTAATAGTTTTGTATCTCTATAATATATTTTATCTTCCCGATTTAAAAAAACATCTTTCCCAAATTTCTTATAAAGATTTATTAAATACTTTAAATTTCCTATATCATAATTTCCGTTATCTTCTGAAATATGCGATAGAGATTTTTTGTTTAAAACATGTTCCTCACACATCTTTAGTTTTTCTTCTAATGTTAATCTCATAAAAAAAGACTCCTTTGTTTAAGATTAGGTATGATTATTATACCTTATCTCCAACTTTTGGGAGTCAGTTCAAATTCTCATGGTGCGGGTGACAGGAGTTGAACCTGCATGCCGTAAGGCGCTAGATCCTAAGTCTAGTGCGTCTGCCAATTCCGCCACACCCGCACGCAAATAAAATTGTATCATTAATTATTTATAAAGTCAATTAATAGTGTTTTTTTTCCTTTTTAAAATAATTGATGTTATTGCTAGACTAATTAATAATATTCCGGCTATTGAAGATGCTATTATTATGGTTTTATTATATGCTTTGTTTGGTTCTTGTGTTACATTGATTAAAACTCGATTATTATATGTTTTATCTTGAAAATCATAACTATAATAGACATAGTATTCACCTGGAATTTTTGATTCATTATATTCGTTATGTAAAACCATTAAATTAGCAACATTAAAATTATTGGCTGACAATTCTTTATAAATCCACTCTTTAATGTCCTGAACAGTCATTTGATTAGCAGTTGTTATATCGATAAATAAGTCATTATTTAAAATAAAACCTGGAACCTCATCATTTAATACTACAATGTTTATTGTGTACTCAGTTATATTGTTAGCTCTGTCTGTCGCTTTTATTAACGCTTGATAAATACCTGGTTCTTTAGGTGTTAATAAATAATCTTCCATTAAGACGGTTGAGTTTGATATTTGGTCATTATCGGTAATTTTAAATAATTTTAAGATGTCTGCTTCTTCTAATACTTCATCGTTTTTATAGGTATAAACATTTTTAGGGCCAACAATAACCGGATTAATAGTATCTTCTACTTCGATTTGAATAATTTTATTAGAAATGTTGCCTTTTAAATCTTCGGTTTCTAATTCAACATTATAAAAACCAAGTACTCCTGGTTGATAGTCTTCATTAATAATTATAACTTCGGTTTCAATTCCGCTTTCATCTTCAGCATAATAATAATCTGCGATTAAAGCTTCTATTGTATCATCATTTTCTACTGACACTAGCAATTCACTTGGCCCGATAAAAACAGGACCGGTCACATCAACTACCCTAATTAATATATTTAAAGCTGAAAAAATATAGTTATCATCACTCATAAAATAAATGATGACAGGATAATCTCCTTCCTTATATAAGTCAACTCTTTTAGAATATTTATCAATTTTAACTCTTAAGTGTTCTCTATTAGAATTAGGAATTGGATTTGTAACTTGAATGTTTTCAATTATTTCATCAAGAGTTTCTAAATTGTGAGTACTAACAAAATAGACATATTCTTCTGGCACATCATAAATTCCTGATTCTGGTTTATTATTTAATCTAAAACCTGGAAACATTTTAAAACCTCCCTCATATAAAACTACATAAGGAATTGCTTGATTCAATCCCACTCCTTCATCAGGTAGTGGTAAATGTATCCGATTGATTTGGTTACTTTTAGCTTCAAATTCCGCCCCAACACTTTTAGATTCCTCATCATAGACTAATCTATATTCCCAAGTATCATCAATCCCTTCATAATCGATTTCTAAATAATATTCTTCTAAATCTAAATATGGAGCTCCTTGCCCATAATAAATGCCATTTAGAAAAAAGGTATATTTAACATCTTTTTTAACCGTAATTGGGACATCACTATATATTCCTAAATCAAGATCAAAAACAAAGTCTTTCATTTGAACCATATTATAGTATTTTGTCTCGGCTTTTAAACCTAATCCCAAACTCATGGTTCCTATTAACAATAAGACAATTAATTTAATTTTTATTTTCATTTTATCTTCCTCCGGTTTTATATTAGAAAGAAAAACGCTTTTTACTTTAATAAAAAAAGAACTTAAGAATTATCTTAAGTCCTAATAATTTTATGGCAGGCCCAGCTGGATTTGAACCAACGAATGACAGAGTCAAAGTCTGTTGCCTTACCGCTTGGCTATGGGCCTATCTTTTGGGGCGGCTGATGGGACTTGAACCCACGAATGTCGGGACCACAACCCGATGCGTTAACCCCTTCGCCACAACCGCCATTTTACTACGCAATTGATATTATACATAGTTTTTAGTCTTTTGTAAAGAAAATTAGTTGCGAAATGTGCTTTTATTTGATATTTTAACCGCCTTTTTGGTATTATATAAAGGATAGGATGTGAGTATATGAAAAAAATTACTGTATCACAAATTTTTATCTATATTTTATATGCTGCTTTTATTGGTTTTATTTTTTACACCTTTCTTGGCAGTGCTTTTTCAGGAAGAATAAATTACTTATATGAAGCGGAAGTTTTTCCTTTATATAAAGATGTTAATGATAGTGACGACTATATTTTAAATGATAACGGCTACCTTTCTGGTTTCGTTAGAGCTTTTAATGGCTATTATGATCAAGTTCCTTTTTATACTTATAAAAGAGGAGATGAATTACCAAAAGCTAATAGTGAAACTATTACAATCGAAGAAAACTCATTAGAGATGACTATAAATTTCTACTCTGCCAGATTTGTTCAAAATAAAAAAATTGAAGAAGCGATTATAATGCATATAACTAAATTAACCTATGGTGGTGTTGATATGATGCATCGCTTAAGAGAAACCGCAAACGCCTATGAACCAAACGAACTCTTCTTCTTGCATTTTGGATTTAGTTCTCCGGTTGTAACTGATTCAAAAACTGGAATGGATATGGTTTCAAACTATATAAACCCTCTTCAACCTTTTATTATTACTAAATCTTCATTAGAAGCTAAATCTGGTGACGGTTATGCAAGTATTATAAATATTAAATTATATTTAGTTGATGAAATCGAAGAAAATTATAATCCTAATTTTCAAAGCGCCACCTTATTGTGGACCGCTGATACAGATAATAATCCTAACATAAGTCAGTTTGAAGCAAACGATTCAATCGAAATACTTAACGTTGATAATCTTGATATTTCTTTTGAAACAAATAAAATTAAAAACGATAATGTTGCTGGTTTATTTCCAACTGAAACTGAAATAAATAACTATCCTGGAAAATTAAATTACACTCCTCTTGATTTAACACCTTATAACCGTCAACCAATTACGATAACTATTGTTCTTTCCGCCCTTGCCTTATTAGCTACCTACTTTATATTTATTAACAAACATGTCGTAATGTTAATTCAAGAACGCGCTGATAAAAGACGACTTGAAAAACAAAAACAACAAGCATCAAAAATATCTATTGAAGAAGAGTTGATCGCTGATGAAGTAATTCCAGTAGAACCAACCGAGGAAGCAATTCCAGAGGAAGAAAATTAATATTTGAATCTTAATAATTTATTTGTTATAATTGTAAATGGTATTTAGGGGTATGGTGTCAACGGCAGCACGCGGGTCTCCAAAACCTTCGGTGAGGGTTCGAATCCTTCTACCCCTGCCATTTAAATAAAATACGGCTTAGAAAAGCCGTTTTTTTATATTTATATTTGATTATAAAGGGTTTTCGGTAGTAATCAACTTACTTTCTTTGATAGTTTCTTGCAGTAAAATAATCCTTTGATTTTCACTACCACGATACATTAAATTTAAATTTAATTTAGAAATAATAAACGGGCCATCAATTAAATAATCAGCTAAATTTAATATTTCATTGATAACCGGGTTGTCCATTTCAATTAATTTTTCATAATAATAACCAGTATATATAACAACATCAAGGTTAGTTTCTTTGGCTTTTTTAATTAAATAAAGAATTTTTTCAGGTTGAATTAAAGGCTCACCACCTGATAAGGTAATTCCTTGAATCATCGGATTTTTCCGCCATTTATTAACCAAATCATCCATATCAACAAAGCTTCCGCCTTCTTTATCCCAAGTTTCAGGATTGTGACATCCTTTACAACCATGGGGACAACCTTGAGTAAAAATTGTAAATCTAAGTCCTGGTCCATCAACCACGGAATCATTAACTGTTCCAGCAATTCTTATTTGCTTATCCATCTTGTTTTCCCTCATATTTGTCTTTAACAAAACTAACCAAGCCACAATCTTTTTCTAGCAAACTTTCAATTGTATTATTAACATTAAATTTAGCTAACGAAAAATTAAGTTTGTGTCCACCTAAAGTTAATTTGTGAAAAGCTATTTCTTTAATTGAAGAATAATTATCTTCACTAAATAAACTAAAAATTAAACCATATTTATTAGAGGTTAGTTTTAACTTATCATTCATGAATTCAACAATTTTTAAACTAAAACGGTAGAGATTTTCTTTGGAAATATCTTCGCCATACAAATAATAAACCGCTTCTTCTAAAAAACTAAAACCAATCGTAATATTGCCGTTTCTAAAGGCTTTTTCAACCGGCTCGTTGGCTTGAATATATTTAGAAGTTGTCCATAAGTTTTGTTTTGTTAGAGTCGGAAGATTTTGAATTCTTAATCTAGATATATATTTTAATCTTTCTATTTGTTGAGCTATAACTAAATCAAGACTGCGATCAAGTTCTAATTTAAATTCTTCAAATCTTTTAACCTTTTCGGCAACCACTAATAAATTAATTGTTGTAATAAATAAATTTCCTCTACCTATCGGATTTAATTCAAAAAAATCTTCACTTTTATTATTTGAAATACGAATACCTCTAACATCATAAACTGTCTTTTGATTATTAAAAGAATTATTTAAAAAAGAAAGACTTAAACAATGATTTGTTTGAATCAAATTAATTACTTCTAAATATAAACTATGGTTAGGGCTATCTTTATAGTAGTTGATTTCGTTATTTAACTTAAAGATTTGATTGTGGCATAAAACCGGATATTTGTAATTAAGTTTTAAAAGAGTTTTGGTAATGAGTTGTCCAGATAAACTCATGTCAAGGCCATAATCAATTGAAAATTTCGAAATACTTCCTTCATCATTTCCGAAAACAAAAAGTAGATTTTGATAAAATAAATCAAGTGTTTTAAAAACACTTTCTGGCTTATTTAAATCTTCAGCGGTTAATAGTCTAGCTAAAAGGGTATCAATGTTACTAATTACTAACATACCAAAAACATCATTTTGATTTTTATATAATAATTTAGTTATTAAATCTACCCCTTCTGCTAAATTACTAGGTTTTGATATAGTTAGATATTCATCTTGATAACCATTTTCAAAGACAAATTCTAAATCTAAAATATTAGAATCGATTGCTGTTCGATAAAACTCAATTTTTTTAATATCTATCTCATTTTCCTCGATTGCTTTTGTAAATTTAGGGTTTAAAACAAACATTTTATTATATTCTTTGCTGCCCTCTTCACCGTATTTATAGATCATCTTTAAAGCACTATTAGACTGAATTAAACCATAGCTTTCTAATTGGTATTCGGTTTCTTTTTTTTCATCTATTGTTTGAAATTTTTGCATCAAATTAGAATCTTTATCGCGAATTTGTGATCTTTCTTTACGATATAAAATATAGGCTTTAGCTACTTCTGGTAATTTTGAGGCCATTAAAATTTTTTCAACTGCATCTTGAACATCTTCGACTGTTGGAACTCTTCCTTCTGGTGTTTTATCGTTTATTTCCTTAATAACTTCGTTAGTCATTTTATTAAGTTTGTTAGTCGTAACTTCAGCTTTAACGGCAAAAATAGCTTTCATCATCGCTTGAGTTATTTTTTCTTCATTAAATTTTACGTAACGACCATCGCGTTTTCTTATTTTACTAATCATTTAATCTTTCCTTTGAGAAAAAATACCCTATCAAGGGTATATTTTTCGCTTATTTTTCGCTGTTTTGAATATAACGAACAATGCTGCTAAAGTTCGTATATTTATCATAGTGTTCGGCATCTTTTGAAACAATTAAGGTTGGTACTAAATTAATTTGATAGTTTTTAGTTAAATTAATTTCTTTATCAGCTTCAATAATGTCATAATCAATATTTTGTTTTTCTAAAAAGGCTTTAACCATTTTACAATTAGGACAATTTTCGGTTGTAAATAACATCAATTTGTTTTTTTCAACTTCGAATTTAGCATTCGTAATGATATTACTTTCTTCTAATTTAGTTTTAAAGATTTGATTAAATTGTTTTTCATTTAAAACATATTCAGTTCGATCATTAAATTCTTCTTGTTTACCATTATTCCAATTTTTTAAAGGACGATAATAGCCAGTAATGCGCGAATATACTTCAGTTTCCGCTTGACAAGTTGGACAATTATAGTGTTCTCCTGTGATATAGCCATGTTCTGGGCAAATCGAATAGGTTGGTGAAAGTGTGAAATATGGTAATTTATAATTTTCAGCAATTTTTTTGACAACATTAGCAGCGATTTTCCAATCTTGTAGCTTTTGACCTAAGAAAGCATGAAAGACTGTTCCTGATGTATATAAAACTTGTAATTCATCTTGAATATTTAAAGCTTCGCTGACTGATTCGGTAAAACCAACCGGTAAGTGAGAAGAGTTTGTATAATAAGGTGTATGGCCGTTTTCAGAGGCAGTAATAATTTGCGGATATCGATCTTTATCATGTTTTGCTAGACGATAGGCGGTTGATTCAGCTGGGGTGGCTTCTAAGTTATATAAATCGCCATACAATTCTTGATAATCAGATAATTTGTTTCTCATATGATTTAAAACATCAAGACTAAATTTTTGAGCTTTTTCATTAGTTAAATTTTCTTGAATCCAATTAGCATTTAAAGCCGCTTCATTCATACCTACTAAACCGATTGTAGAAAAGTGATTGTTAAAGTCGCCCAAATAACGTTTTGTATATGGATAAAGTCCAGCATCTAATAGTTTAGTTACAACATCTCTTTTCATTTTTAATGAACGCGCTGATATATCCATTAATTTATCTAGTTTAAGATAGAAATCTTTTTCATCTTCCGCTAAATATGCTAAACGAGGCATATTTAAAGTAACTACTCCAATTGAACCAGTATTAGCTCCTGAGCCAAAGTATCCGCCACCTTTTTTACGAAGTTCTCTTAAATCTAAACGTAGGCGACAACACATACTTCTTACATCAGAAGGTTCCATATCGCTATTTAAGTAATTTGAAAAGTATGGAGTACCATATTTTGCAGTCATTTCAAATAGTAATTGATTGTTTTCGGTTTCACTCCAATCAAATTCATGGGTAATTGAATAGGTCGGGATTGGATATTGAAATCCTCTACCGTTAGCATCGCCTTCTAACATAACTTCTAAGAAAGCTTTATTAACCATATCCATTTCTTTTTGACAGTCTTTATATTTAAAATTTAATTCTTCGCCGCCAACGATGGCGTTTCTTTCTGCTAAATCACTTGGAACGGTCCAATCAAGTGTGATATTAGAAAATGGTGCTTGACAGCCCCATCTACTTGGGGTATTAACTCCAAAAACAAACGATTGAATAGCTTGTTTTACTTCATCATAAGAAAGATTATCAATTTTTACAAAAGGGGCTAAATATGTATCAAAACTAGAGAAAGCTTGTGCTCCTGCCCATTCATTTTGCATAATGCCTAAAAAGTTAACTAATTGATTGGTTAAGGTAAAAAGATGTTTAGCTGGTTTAGATGTTATTTTACCTTCAACTCCACCAACACCCTCTTTAATAACTTTTTCTAAATCCCAACCGGCACAATAAGCACTAAGCATAGATAAATCATGAATATGAATGTCAGCGTTTCTATGAGCATTGCCAATTTCTTCGTCATAAACTTCCGATAACCAATAATTAGCAGTAATTGCGCCTGAGTTATTTAAAATTAAGCCGCCTAGGGAATAATTTACGGTTGAATTTTCTTTAACACGCCAATCTTCAATATTTAAATAATCTTCAACTGTTTTCTTATAGTTAAAGACTGTTGATTTAACATTTCTAATTCTCTCACGGTCTTTTCGATATAAAATATACTTTTTAGCAACGTCTTGATCAACTTGCATTAAGTATCTTTCTACTTCGTCTTGAACCGCTTCAATTTCGACAATTTTATCAAACTTTTTAGATAAGTTTTGAGTGATTTCAACTGCATAAATTAACGATTCAGTATCTTTGGTGCCGTCGAATGCTTTATTGATAGCTAAAGCGATTTTTGTTGGATCATATTTTTGTAGCCTTCCATCGCGTTTTTTAATTTGTTTTAACATGATATTTTACCCCTTTTTCATCTTTTTGCCTTTTTGGTATAAATTAAAGCACTCGCAGCTAGCGGAGTGCCTTAATTTATAAATAGTAAATGCTACTTACCCCTAAATAACTATCTACACCTTTGTAGGTATTTTCATTATAGAGCATTTAAAATAAGAATGCAAGGGTAAAACTAATGAAAGCAAAATGAAAATATTTACAGTATTTTTTCAGTATATTTTCAATGAAAATAACTAAAAATATTTCTTTTTAGCGCGCTTTGAAGCATAGACCTCAATCGCTTCTTTTAAAATTGTAATTTCACAATTTCCAACTATTCCTTTTTCTCCATCTAAATTCCAAGCCAAATTACAATTATCGATAAATTCAATTTTAATTTTATCAGACCTAATATGGTTTTGTTTATATTGTTTTCTACCAAATGTTAAAGCAAACCAAAGAACTTGAAGTGTTAGGCCTAAATTTCGGCCCTTAAAAGTTCTTAACTCTACACGACCATCATTTAATTTGGCCTTTTTAGAAAAGCCAATTAAATTTAAGCCGGCAACTCTTTTAGCCGCTAAAACAATTACTAGCGCCAAATCATCTTCAACGATTTTATCATGATATGTTATTCTTAAATTATAGTGCGGTCGCTTTCTAAGGCTCTTAATCCCGTATTTTAAATAGGCAAGCGTACCGATTTTCTTCTTTAATTTTGAAGGCGCTTCATAACTTACTTCTGTTAAATAACCGACTGCAGCAACATAAACAAAATGTCGTTCGTTTAATTTGTTAATATCCATTTTAATCGGTTTTGATTTTAGGAATAAATCAAGCATTTTATTTAAGTTTTTAGGAATACCCAAGATATTTGCAGTATCATTCATAGTCCCACCAGGAATAATTCCTAGCACTGGTCTAATTTTGGATTTCATCAAACCATTAACAACTTCATTAATTGAACCATCTCCACCACTAACAATATAGCGATCATATTGGCTAGCCATCAAAAAAGCTTGGTTCTCTAAGTCCCCAGGCTTTTTTGAAGCATAGATATCTAGTTGTTGGTTTTCTTTTAAAAACCTTTCTTTAATTTTATTAATTCGCTTATTAAATTTTTCATTCCCACTTTTAGGATTATATAACAAAAGTGTTTTCATTTTTATATTTTTAAAATTATTTTTGATTGGCAGTTATAATCGCCATTTTAAAGACATCTTCTTCGCTACATCCTCTTGATAAGTCATTAATTGGTGCGTTTAATCCTTGTAAAATTGGTCCTAAAGCTTCAAAATCTCCTAGCCTTTGGGCAATTTTATAGCCGATATTTCCAGAATTAATATCAGGAAAAACAAATATATTAGCGTGTCCTGCTACACTTGAGTTTGGAGCTTTAATTTTGGCCGTTGAAGAACTAAATGCGGCATCAAATTGTAGTTCACCATCAACATCAAAATCAAGTTTACGGTATTTTAGTTTTTGAGTGGCATTTCTAACCGCATCAACATCTTCTCCCTTACCAGAACCAAAGGTTGAATAGCTCAACATTGCAACCTTAGGATCTATTCCAAAAACTCTCGCGGTTTCAGCACTTTGAATAGCAATTTCAACTAAATCATCTTCATTTGGGTGTAGATTAATGGCGCAATCAGCAAAAATATATTTTTCCTCTTTTTGTTTTCTCTTTCTAACTAAAACAAAGGAACTAGAAACAATTTTTGTACCTGGTTTAGTTTTTATTAACTGTAAAGCCGGTCTTACAGTATCGGCTGTTGAGTAGGTAGCTCCTCCCAAAAGCCCATGAGCATAACCCATCTTAACTAGCATAGTCCCAAAATAATTCCCTTTTTCTAAAGATTTTCTTACTTCTTCTTCCGTCATTTTGCCTTTTCTAAGCTCAAGCATCAATTCTACCATCGCTTCTTTTTCTGGATAGTTATTTATATCGACAAATTCGATTTTACTAATATCCAATTTGTTTTCCTTGGCTAATTTTTCAATTTTAATTTTATCGCCTAACACAACAGGAGTTAAAATTTCTTGGTTAGCCAGTTTTGAACAAGCCGTTAAAACTCTGATGTCTTCTCCTTCAGGAAAAATTATTTTTTTATTTTGTTGTTTTAAATTGTTGATTAAATTTTTAAACACTTTAACTGCCCCTCTCATTTACAACATACATAGATAGTATATAATTATTAGTCTTTTTTTTCAAGGCAAAGGGCAAATAAATTCAATTATAAATTAGTTTTATTCTTATCTAAAAAAGACTGAACTAAATTATAATAATTTAAATAATCTTAGGGTCATATTTATAATGAAAAATCATGATGGTTTAATATTTTATAAAAAAAACGGTAAATTAATACCGCTTGCAACCAAGTTGATAAAGAAATTTCCTAAGATGTGTAATGCCAAAAAAATCTTTTTTTTATAATGTGTTATCGTTCTTTTTTTCACTAGATAAAAAAACATCAACAAGCATATAATCTAAATCTTTTATTATCTTTCTTCCAAAAGTAATCGCAATTGGTTTATTAAACATTTCTTTGACTTTAACACTTATGTTTATTATATCTTCTAATGACACTAATTCATCAGAAACAACATAGATAATTATGCTATTAGTATAATCATTTCCTCATCACTAATATAGAGACTAAAATCATTAATATCTTTAAGAAAAATCTCTTTATGTGATTTTATCAAAGCAATATCCCCAAAAGATTTCGCATCTAAATTTATTGCGGTTTTTCACTTATTATTTCATTTATTCTAGTTTTCATAACCATAACTCCTCATTTTTTAATCACATATGATGTGTTATTATATTTTATCATAAGTAGGATTCTTGCTATTCATGTCCACTAAACTATACTAAATACCCCTTCTGGTTGATTTTTTATTATGCATTAGTCTTTTATTGTAAAAAAATAAATTAGTCTAATACGAAAAAGTATGAGACTATTTTTTTTAATCTTTGTTGGGTGACCTATTTTGATACATAACAACACCCCTATATTTATGGTTTTGTTATTAAGTTTATTTTATTAACGATATCTTCACATATCAAAACAACGATAACCATAAGTTAGATGACTCAATTACTAAATCATTTATCAATTTAATAAAGTTGGTATAGTCTTTTGTAGTATGTGCCAAGTCAAGTGAATCATAATATGCTAATCTGTTTTCTTTTTTTATAATTACTGGTGTAAATCCGTTTTTCATCAAAACAAAATTGAGTAGTAGTCTTGCTGTTCTTCCATTTCCATCAATAAAAGGGTGAATCTTTACAAATTCGCCATGAAGTAATGCTGCTTGGGCTATTGGATGATATTTATTCCACGAATGATTAAAATCATAAATTAGCTTTTCCATAAGCATATTTATTTGTTCATACTTTGGTGGCACATGAGTTGCACCACTAATAATTACGTTTGATTTACGATACTTTCCTGCATATTCGTCATTAATCTGTTTTAATATAATTGCATGTACACTTTTAATATCCCATTCTGTCAATATAGAATCGGCTCTAACAAGTTCTTCTAAAAACATTATTGCTTCTTTATGGTTAATAGCTTCCAAATGTTCAATTACACTTTTCCCACCAATGGTAATTCCTTCTAAAACCACTTTAGTTTCCGAAAGGGTTAAAGTACTTCCCTCTATAGCATTTGAGTTATATGTCCAATCAACAATAAGACTATCTCTAAGGGATTTGACTGTATTTATATCTAAAGGTCTTTTAGAATCTATTTTTGCTTTAAGTGAATTAACAACACCAAAATTAAAATCTAAACCTCTAAAATCAGATTCGGATTTTACTCTTAGATCAATCGGTTTATTAGCATCTATTGGTATAATCCAATTTCTTCCAGTTTTAATTGCTCCTTCAATTCTACCTTCGTTTAGCAAGACTCTAATTCTTCTGTCAGTAATTCCCCATTTAATGCTTGCTTCTTTAGTTGTCATATATTTCATATTAATCACCTCGCATTTATATAATATACCGATATCGGAATAATGTCAACAATTTTATTAAATAAAAAAGACATTTTTTGTCTTTCCTTTTCAATTAATCAAATTTTTGAGTTAAGTAACCCATTTTAATACAATTACGCACTCCTAGCAAAAACACGCACCCCTAAATTGATGGCTTTGTTAGGCGCAAATTACCCATTAAAGAATTCA
>CAZRWC010000025.1:14421-14910 GCA_964603705.1 uncultured Acholeplasmataceae bacterium | reverse complement strand
ATATAACCAAAGTGGGCTTCTATTCCTACTGCGTCTTTACTCTTACCAATAAACGGAAGTGTAATTGATTCTAAATTGCTTAATCTTCCAAAAGCAGAAGCGCCTATATTTTTTACACTATTAGGTATTAATATTTGTTTTAAGTTGATTGCAGCTTTAAAGGCTTCTTTTTCAATTTTTTCAACTATATTTATAATTTCATAAGTGTTATCTAATTTGCCTTCAGGATATTTAATTAAAATCGTTTGTTCCTTATTAAATAACACTCCAGCGACTGATTTATAATGATTGTTTGTTTCTTCTACTATTATTTCAAGTAAATTACTCATTCCTGCGAAAACTAAATCGCCAATATTTACTACACTTGATGGAATAATTATTTTTGTTAAATTATTCAACCCTTCAAAGGCTGAACCTTGAATTGTTAATAATCCATTTGGTAGTCCAATATTTGTTATATGGATTGCTTCTTTAAAGGCTGCTTCGCCA
>CAZRWC010000025.1:0-14321 GCA_964603705.1 uncultured Acholeplasmataceae bacterium | reverse complement strand
ATATAACCAAAGTGGGCTTCTATTCCTACTGCGTCTTTACTCTTACCAATAAACGAAAGTGTAATTGATTCTAAGCTACTTGTTCCAGCTAAGGCATTAGTTCCTATGCTTGTGACACTTGTTGGAATAACTAAATCCGTTAAACTACTTAATCCCGCAAAAGCACTATTTCCGATACTTGTTACACTTGATGGAATAATTATGCTTGTTAAATTAATCAAGCCTTCAAAGGCTGAACCTTGAATTGTTAATAATCTATTTGGTAGTCCAATATTTGTTATATGGATTGCTTCTTTAAAGGCTGCTTCGCCAATTGTAACCGCGTCGGTAATTATGACTTCTGTTAAGTCTTTTGGTAAATAATAGCCGTTTGCTAAATAGCTATTCTCATATTCATTTACACCAAAGATATAACCAAAGTGGGCTTCTATTCCTACTGCGTCTTTACTCTTACCAATAAACGGAAGTGTAATTGATTCTAAATTGCTTAATCTTCCAAAAGCAGAAGCGCCTATATTTTTTACACTATTAGGTATTAATATTTGTTTTAAGTTGATTGCAGCTTTAAAGGCTTCTTTTTCAATTTTTTCAACTATATTTATAATTTCATAAGTGTTATCTAATTTGCCTTCAGGATATTTAATTAAAATCGTTTGTTCCTTATTAAATAACACTCCAGCGACTGATTTATAATGATTGTTTGTTTCTTCTACTATTATTTCAAGTAAATTACTCATTCCTGCGAAAACTAAATCGCCAATATTTACTACACTTGATGGAATAATTATGTTTGTTATACTGCTTGCTCCTTCAAAAACTTTATTTCCTATGTTTGAGACACTTGATGGAATAATAATACTTGCTAAATTAATCATGTCTTGGAAGGCAGAATCATCAATTGTTTCCAATCCTTCAGGTAATAAAACACTTGTCACAAAGAGCGCTGATTTAAATGCTGATTTTCCAACTCTAACTGTGTCTGTAATTGCGATTTCTATTAAATCTTTTGGTAAATAATAGCCGTTTGCTAGATAGCTGTTGCTATATTCATTCGCACCAAAGATATAACCAAAATGTGCTTCTGTGCCAACGGCATCTCTATTCTTACCAATAAACGGAAGTGTAATCGATTCTAAAAGACTTGTTCCGGCAAAGGCACTAGCTCCTATGCTTGTGACACTTGACGGAATAATAATACTTCTTAAGCTGCTTGCTCCAGCAAAAGCACTTATACCTATGCTCTTTAACCCGCTGTTTTCACCAAATATTATTGTTGCTAAATTGCTTGTTCCTGCAAAGGCAGAAACACCAATACTTGTAACTGTATTCGGTATTGAAACTAGTTCCAAACCTTTAACCCCAGTAAAAGCATAGTTGGCTATGATAGTTGTATCAGTAATGAAAACTTCTTTTAAACTATTTGGCAAATAAAAACCATTGGCATAATAACTGTCTTCATATTCGCTTGCACCAAAGATATAACCGAAGGTTGCTTCATTTCCAGTTTCATTTCGATTTTTCCCAATAAATGGTAAGGTAATACTTTCTAAATTAATTGCTTGATCACTAATTCCCGCAAAGGCATTTTTCCCTATATTTAAGACGCTATTTGGAATTGTTATTTGTTTTAAATTGCTTGTTCCATAAAAAGCAAATTCTCCAATATTAATAATTTCATCAGATAAATTTAAAGTTGTTAATTTTCTTGCATCATAAAAAGCATAGTTGGCTATATTTGTTGCATCTGTAATGATTACCTCTTCTAAACCATCCGGTAAATAATAACCGTTGGCTAAGTAACTGTTTAAATATTCAGTTGAACCAAAAATATAACCTAAATGGCCATTTGAACTAACCGCGTTTCTATTTTGTCCCACAAAAGGAATTGTAACTGATTTTAAACTAAATGCTCCGCTAAAAATACCCGAGCCAAGACTTGTTACACTATTAGGAATTATGAAAGACTCAATCCGATTAACTCCATAAAAAGCATTATTTCCAATTGATTGAACGCCTTCGTTTATAACCACATTAATCAAACTATTAAATTCATAAAAAGCTAAATTCCCAATCGTTATCGCATCGGTTACAATTATCTCTTCCAAGCTTTCTGGCAAATAATAACCATTAGCATAATAACTGTTTTCATATGCATTTACACCAAAAATATAGCCAAAAACAGCATCTAATCCGGTTGCGGTTCTACTAGCTCCAACAAACGGCAAAGTGATTGTTTTTAGTTTGCTTAAGCCATTTAACGCTTCAGCTTCAATTTTAATTATCGAATCAGGAATTAAAACCCTTTCCAAATCAATTAAATCAGAAAAAGCGTTTTTACCAATAACCGTAACTTTTTTGTCATCAATTAAACTAGGTATTTCAATTTGTGTTTGATTATTAAAATGTATTTTAATTATCTTAACTTCATCGTTTACTACTATATATTCGTAAATCGGTTTTTCTATAAACACCGCTATATATTCAGCATTATCTATTACTTCAGTAATATCTGGTGTCCAACCTATAAATAGATACTTATGCTCGATTGTTTCAGCTTTTTCCGGTTCTTCTCCAAAATAAACCGGAATGCTTCCCCACTCGATATCTAGATCTGTTTTTAATACCGTTCCATCGTGATTTTTCCAAACAATTGTATAAGTGTTAATTTGATATAAAGCCTTTATATTTAAAGACGAAGTAATATTTTCAAACGTTTGATCCCAACCAATAAAACGATGTCCTTCTCTTGTTGGCGACTCTGGTGCGGTTGCCGCTAATCCATATTCAACTATTTCGGATTTTAATTTAGTGTCATCATAATCTATAAAATTGACTTGATAAGAATTAATTTCTTGGATATATTGGGCTTGATAACTTTGATTGCTATCAACTTCTTTAACTTTAGGTTCCCAGCCAACAAAAATATATGAGTATTGAATATTGCCTTCTTTTGTCGGAATTAAACCTGTGTATTCTGGTAATACCCCGTAATCTAGTGTTTCTTCTAATAAAATAACTCCATCATAATTTTGCCAAATTATTTGATATTGATTAATTGTTTCGCTATAAACGGCAATATAAACTTGGTTAGATATAACTGGTTTTATTTCCTCATCCCAACCAACAAAATTATATGTATATTGAACATCTGCCTCTTTGATTGGATTCTCACCGATATAAGATGGTAATGAACCATAATCTAGTGTTGCTTCTAATAAAAGTGTTCCATCATAATTTTGCCAGGTTATTTGATATTGATTGATTGTTTCGCTATAAACGGCAATATAGATTTGATCAGAAATGGCAGGTTTTATTTCTTTATTCCAACCAACAAAATTATATGTGTATTGGACATCTGCCTCTCTTGTTGGATTTTCGCCTATATATGATGGTAATGCACTATAATCTAGTGTTTCTTCTAATAAAACTTCTCCATCATAATTTTGCCAGATTATTTGATATTGTCTAATTGTCTTATCATAAGTTGCCACATATGTTTGATCATTTGTAACAACTTCAACTAATGAATCCCAACCATCAAAGATATATGTGTATTCGACATCTGCCTCTTTGGTTGGAACCTCGCCTGTATATGATGGTAATGAACCATAATCTAATGTTTCTTCTAATAAAATTGCCCCATCATAATTTATCCACGTTATTTTATATTGTCTAATTACTTTTTCATAGGTTGCCACATATGTTTGATTTTGTGTAACAACTTCAAACAATGGACTCCAAGCATCAAAAATATAATTATATTGATTATCCGATTCTTTAGTTGGAAGTTCGCCAATATATGTTGGAATAACTCCAAAATCAAACGAATCTATTTTTAATATTTCGTCGTTATAATTTTTCCAAGTTATTTGGAATTGTATAATTTCATATTTAGCATATATATTTAAATTAGCTGAAACAAAATCAAAAGACTCATCCCAACCAATAAAGTTATGACCTTCTCTTGTTGGTGACGTTGGAGCAGTTGCCGCTAATCCATATTCAACCGTTTCTGATTTTAATTCAGTTCCATCGTAATCTATGAATTTAACTTCATATATATTAATAATTTCTTTAAATTGTGCCTGATAAGTTTGTTCACCCTCAACTTCTTTAAATTCCTGATCCCAACCCATAAATTCATAGTTAAATTGAGCATCTGCATCCTTAGTTGGGATATCTCCAACATATGATGGTAATAACCCGTAATCTAACATCTCTATTAGTAAAATTTCTTCATTATAGTTTTTCCAAGTTATTTGATATTGATTAAGGTTTTCAACAAAGACCGCTATATATGTTTGATCACTTTCAACAACGGTAAGTTCTGGATTCCATCCAACAAATATATAAGAATATTGAACATTGTTTTCTTTAATAGGTTCTTTATCATCGTATGATGGTAGTGTTCCCCATTCAATATCAGAAGATACCTTTAATAATGAATCATCATAATTTTTCCAAGTAATAGTAAATTTTTTAATTTCATAAAGCGCTTTAATGGTTAGATCTTTAGTAATATTATCAAAATCTTGATTCCAACCAATAAATTGATAGCCTTCTCTTGTCGGATTTTTTGGGGCAGTTGCGGCCTTTCCGTGTTCGATAAATTTCTCACTTAAAACTTTATCATTCCAATCTAAAAAGCTAACTTTATAAACTTTAAGTTTTTTAGTGAACACGGCTTGATATTCTTGATTACCCTCTACTGTTTTTATTTCCGGATTCCAACCACTAAATATATAGTCATGGTCTTCTTCTGATGGCTTAGTTGGTGGAGCAGCGCGATAAATAGGCTGATCTCCATACCCAAAATAATCAGTTTTTAAAACTGATCCATCATGATTTTTCCAAACAACTCGATATTGATTAATTGTTTCTGCAAATATTGCCGTATATGTTTGATTGCCTTCAACCACCTCAATCTCTGGACTCCAGCCTTCAAAAATATAGGTATATTGTGCTGTTCCTTCTCTTAAAGGAACTGATCCATTATATTTAGGAATTGAACCATATGATAAAATGTCAGTTTTTAAAATGGTCCCATCATAATTTTTCCAAGTTACAGTATATGTGTGTACTTCATAAAGAGCCTTAATTGTTAAAGTTCCTGTAATTTCATTAAATGGTTTATCCCAACCAATAAAGGTATAACCGTTTCTTGATGGTGCCTTTGGAGCATTAGCTGCTGAACCGTATTCAATCAGTTCGCTTTTTAACTCTGTACTATCGTAATCAATAAACTTTACTTCATAAGTATTAAGTGTGGCTTTATATGTGGCACGATATTCTTGGTGATTAGTTACTTCTGAAATTTTTGGTGTCCAACCATCAAAAACATAACTAAACTGTGCGGTGGCTGCTTTAGTTGGGGGTTGTTTACTAAAAGCAGGGAGTTCTCCATATGAAAAATTGCCGCTTTCTAAGATGGAGTCATCATCGTTTTTCCAAGTTATTGTATATTGATTATTGTTATGTTGATTTTCCTCATATTGAGCTTTTAAAACCAAGTCACTATTAATGTTATTAAAATCGTTATCCCAGCCGATAAAAACATATCCGTCTCGATTTGGTACACTTGGAGCCTGCGCTGCTGCACCATATTCAACGGTCTCTGTTTTCAAAACTAAATTATTCCAGTCTAAAAAGGTTACTGTATAACTATTTATTTCTTGGCTAAATTCGGCTTTATACTCTTGATCAGAGGAGGCTGATTTTATTTCAGGCGTCCAACCAATAAAGGTATATTTATATTTTGCTGTTTTTTCCTTTTTAGGTGTTTGACCCTTATAGATTGGTGTGTCTCCACGATTAACTTCGCTCGTTTCTAAAATTTCATTGTCGTGATTTTTCCATGTT
Source organism: uncultured Acholeplasmataceae bacterium (assembly GCA_964603705.1). Taxonomy (GTDB): domain Bacteria; phylum Bacillota_I; class Bacilli_A; order Acholeplasmatales; family Acholeplasmataceae; genus CAZRWC01. Next base: position 8,462 of record CAZRWC010000025.1, on the reverse strand, counting down.
ATTGTATATTTTTTAGACTCAAACAAATCACAAGCCGACAATAAAACAAGCAAGCCAACAAGTAGAAAAGCAGCTAATAGTTTTATTTTGTTTTTCATAATAGTTCCCCCATTTCTTTAAAATGCAAATTATTATTTCATTTAAAACCTTTTATATCTACGTATAATGTTAGAAAAAATTCAATTTTTTTAGTCAAATTATTTTATAATTTCAACTTTTTCTAATATTATTATTAAATCTTTTATCTTTTTTAAAAACCGCTTTGATCGGGATTCGGAGCTGGTCCTGTAATTCCTTTTAAAGCATCAATTATTACCATATCTTCATCTTCGAGTTTGAAATCAAAGACTTTAAAATTTTCTTCAATTCTAGCCGGAGTTATTGATTTGGGTAAAGGTAAATACCCGTGTTGTAGACTCCATCTTAAGGCTATTTGAGCAACTGTCCGTTGGTATTTTGAAGCCATCTTTTTTAAAACTTCATTTTCAAATATCTCACCCGTTCCAAGCGGACTATATGCTACGGTTAATAGATTATGCTCTTGATTAAACATAACCAATTTTTCTTGCATATCGCCCGGATTTATATATATTTGATTAACTGTCGGTTTTATTTGGGCAGTTTTTAATAAGGCCTCCAAATGATGCGGATGAAAATTAGAAACCCCCAAAGCTTTAATTTTACCTTCTAAATATGCCTCTTCCATCGCTTGATAAACTGCTTTATTGCGTTTTTCATAATTTGGTCTTATATCAATCGGGTTAGGCCAATGAATTAAATATAAATCAATATAATTCAATCCTAATCGCTTTAAACTATCGTTGATAGCCACTTTTGCTGATTCGTATGTATGATGTGTATTAGCTATTTTAGTTGTTACAAAAATATTTTCCCGCAAAATACCACTATCTCTAATCGCTTTTCCAACACTTTCTTCATTGCGATAAGCCTCAGCGGTATCTAGATGGCGATAGCCAACTTCCAAAGCTTTTTTTACCGATTCATAAGCTTCTTTACCATTTTTAATTTGCCAAGTTCCAAAGCCTAAAGTGGGAATTTTCATCCCGTTATTTAAATCGTAATATTTATTCACATCTTTTAACTCTTTTGATGTTTTCACCTTACTTTCCTCCAAATTAATAATTTTTTGATTATTAACCAATTGTTGTGGCAAATTCTTCAAAAGATGTTATTCCTTCTAATACTAATTCACGACAACTATCTTCTAGAAAATACATTCCTGATTTTTGTAAAACTTTTTTTAATTCTTCTGGTGATGGTCTTGTTTTTGATAAAAGCGTTTGAATGGTGTTATCCATTTCTAAAATTTCAAAAATGGCAGTTCTTCCTTGATATCCAGTAAAATTACAACTTTCACAACCAACAGCATGCATAATTTTTTTTGGTTCGGTTAAACCTAATATTTTCATTTCCGCTTCACTTGTTTCATGTTCTTTTTTACATTTAGGGCAAAGCTTTCTAACTAGTCTTTGGGCAATCGCACCTATCATCGCGTCCGCCACTAAATAATGAGGAACACTCATATCTACTAGTCTATCGAAAGTCCCAATCGCGTCATTAGTATGAAGTGTGGCTAAAACTAAGTGACCGGTAATAGCTGCTCTAATAGCAATTTGAGCTGTTTCTTCGTCCCTAATTTCACCAATCATTATAATGTTGGGGTCTTGTCGAAGAATTGATCTTAGGGCTGTTGAAAAAGTTAGATTTGCTTTGGGATTAACTTGGACTTGATTTATTCCTAAAATTACGTTTTCCACGGGATCTTCAACAGTTGTAATATTAACCCCACCTTTATTTAATTCTTTTAAAAATGTATAAAGTGTCGTTGATTTACCACTACCTGTCGGACCAGTTACTAATAAAATTCCATGTGGCTTAGCAATTATTTTTCGAAGTTGCTCTTCCTGATTTGGCCTAGCACCAAGATATTTTAAACCTAAAGATTGGGCAAATATATCATAAATACGGATTACTATTTTTTCACCATGAATTGTTGGGATAGTTGAGACACGAAAGTCATAATCATGTCCATTAATTTCTTGTCTAATTTTACCATCTTGTGGAATTCTTCTTTCGGCGATATTAAGATTAGAAATAATTTTAAATCTAGCTAAAACCGATTGATAAACATTTCTTGAGATAGAATTGTTTTCTAACAAACTACCATCAACTCTAAAACGAATTTTAACATCGTTTTCTAATGGTTCAAGATGGATATCAGAAGCCTGAGCTGAAACCGCTTCTCTTAAAATTGACTCTGCTAATTGAACAGCTGGAGCGTCAACAATTCTTAAATCACCATCGGCTTCTTCTATATTTTTTTTGTCTTGTTGAAAATCTTTTAAAACTTGAGACTGTTTTCTTTTGGTTTCTAAATTGACAAGTCCTTTGTCCATTTGATCGACAGTAATTAAACCTACTTCAATCGGTTGTTTATAATAATGCTTAATACTTAAAGCTTCTTGAAAAGAAATAGGATTATCGATTGCAACTAAAACTTTATCTGATAGCGAAATTGGTAAAACCCTGTTATCTTTCATATAAATCATTGGAACTTGTTTAGAAATTTCCGGATCCAATGATAAAACATTAAAATCATAAAACGGCAAATTGAAAAACAATGCTAAATAACGCTGTGAGACCATAGGCTCTACTAAGCCCATTTTAACCAACTCAACATCAAATCTCGTTTTATTAAGATTATTTCTTTCTAATATTTCATTAGCTTCTTCAATTTTAATTAATCCTTGTTCAAGATAAAATTCTGCTAAACGTTTATTTAAATCCATCATAACCTCCTATTTAATTAAGTCCATGATAGACATCATTGGTAAGAAAATTGCTAGAATAACTACCGCAACAACCCCACCCGCTAAAATAATTAAGATTGGTTCTACCGAGGCTGTTACTTGAGTAATTGTTTGAGCTAATTGGTCATCGTAATAATCGGCAGTTTTTTCTAATACTTCGTCTAATGAGCCGGTAGATTCACCTACTAAAATCATTTCCGTTAACATTTTAGGAAAAAAATTGATATTATCAATCGATCTAGCAATTCTTTTTCCTCTTTTCACCTCATCTACCGCATAAGAAAACTTTTTTTCAAAATAAACATTATCCATAAGTCGGCTAATTGTTTCAATGGCTTCAATAACTAAGATACCACTACTAATTAATACTCCTAATCCTCTTGCGAATCTAGATGTAATTAGACTATAATTAATTTTTTTAATTAGAGGTATTTTTAATTTTAAATAATCCTTAACATATTTACCCGGTTTTGTTTTGAAAAAAAGCCATAGCGCCACTACTACCCCAACGATAACTCCACCGATTATCAAGTAATTTTGTTGCATAAATTTACTAATGGAAACTATTACTTTGGTAATAGTTGGCAAATCGCCTCCTAATTCATCAAACATTTCCTCAAATAGAGGCACTATATAAACGGTTAAAAAGACAAAAACAACTAAAATCAAAACCGATAAAAAGATTGGATAAATTAGCGCACCTTTAGCTTTAGATTTAACTTGCATATCTTTTTCATAATAATCTGCTACCTTATTTAATACATAAGATAAATTACCACTTGTCTCTCCAACATAAACCATGTTTTTGAAAAAAGCTGGAAATATTTTGGGGTGTTTTGCAAAGGCTTCCGATAAATAAATACCTCGTAATAAGTCATCATAAATATTGGTTAAAACTTTTTGAAAAGTTTTTGAAGTAACTTGAAGTCTCAAGGCACCAATTGCTTCATCAACACCAATACCTGCCGCAACCATTACCGATAGCTGCCGAATGAAAGTAACAATATCTTGTTTTTTGATTCTACTGCTTAATGAAAGGAAAGAATTTGGTAGTTGTTCTTTTATTTCTTTGCCTTTAATTAACTTTAAGGCTTGGCTTTTTAAAACGCTTTGAAGATCTCTTAAATCGTCTGCAGTTTCAATGCCTTTAACCGTTTTATTATCATAAGTTTTTGCTTTATACTTATATTGTGGCATTTTATTCTCCTAACTTAACAAGTTTAAATACCAATTTATTATTTCTGAACCAAAAAACAAAGTAATAATCATAGCTATTATTAAATATGGCCCGAAAGGTATTAAATCACCTTTTTTTCTTTTGCCTGTTTTTAATAATGTCAACTCAATTACTGCTGCTATAATTGAAGAAAATAATATTGTTAATATTATATTACCAACTCCCAAAAATAGTCCTGCAACAGTCATTAACTTAATATCTCCCCACCCCATTGCTTCTTGTTTAAAAACAAGCTGGCCGAGAAGCCTAATAACAAACAATACACCAAATCCGACTATAAACCCTAAAAGGTAATAATCAATTGCACTTCTTCCTTCGGTAAAGTAAACTAATAATACTTTTGCAATTCCTAATATCAATATAATAATAACTGTTAAATTAGGAATAATTTGAAAATCTAAATCAATAAAGATAATCACAATACCAACTGCAAGAAATATTAGTGCCAATAAAAATTCAACTGTAAAGCCAAATTTAAGATACGCGGCGGCAAACAATATTCCCGTTAATCCCTCTACCAATGGATATCTTATTGAAATCTTTTGACCACAAGTTCGACATTTTCCCTTCAAAAGAAGATATCCTATAATCGGTATGTTGTCATACCATTTAATTTTGTTTTGACAATTTAAACAATGCGAACCCGGTTTAATAATACTAATTTTTCGCGGGGTTCGATAAATGATAACATTAAGAAAACTACCAATAATTAATCCTACTATCAAAAATGCTGCTGCTTTTAAGTATTCCATAGTTTAATTTATTCACTCCAAACTTTCCATGCCGTAATGTGGTGATTCCCATCAAAAGCAACCTTGACATGTATTGATTTAGTGTTGTTTTCTTGCGCAATTTCATATTCGTAAACTTTATTAGTTTCATCATAAGTAATTTCGTATTTTACTTCATTAATCATTATCTCAAAATCATTTTCTTCTAGGATATACTGTCCAGCACTAACAAATATTTCTTGAGCAATAACTTCTACTTCAATTCTTTTTTTCATCAATTGATACTCTTTTGATGCTGAATTAAACTTATAGTAGAAAAATGAAAATGCTAAAACCGTTAGTAATGTACTCGCAAACATTAATACCGCTGTAATAAATAGGGCTGACCCTTTATTTTGTTTCATCGTCATGTCCTCTTTATCCATTTACCAAGTTCAATCATATTATCAATTTCGGTATTTTCACGAATTATTTTCGTAATTATCAAACTATATATTTCATCAGTGTAATCAAAATCATAATAAATTGCATATTGGGATTCAAAAACTGAAATCTTGCGGAAATCTTTATTAAAATAAATTACTTGTTCGGGAAAATATAGGGATTCAAAATCTAAATCATATAACTCAAAATAATTAATTTCCCAATTTTCCGGATCCGCCAAATAGCATTCGTGTATATTGTGGATAGCGTATTTTAAGTTGTTTTTTTCATTTCTTTTTCCGCCGTAGTTGGTAATAGTAGCATAAACCGAAACAATCATTAAACCAATGATTGACATAATTGTTAATGCAACTATAACTTCAACTAAGGTAAATCCCTTTTTCATTATTTGCTCCTCTCGTTTTTATATAAATGCTAATTTCAAATTTTTATATAAAATCCCTCTTCAAGATCGGCGGAATTTTTTAATATATGAATTAAAATATCCTCTATTTTTAATTCTCTTTCTAAAACATCAAATCCATAATGCTCTTTTAGTTCCTCGGAATATTCAACTCTTTTTCCGGTTTCACCGTTTAAAATCAAAACCACATTATTCGTTTCCTTTCTTTCAAAAGCAAACAAATGTTTATTTCTTAACAATTCAATTCCACTAACTATTTTTTCTATTTCGACACTTTCATAAAAAGAAACTGAATCAATCAATTTTGAACGATACAACAACATAATATGGGTTGCTAAATCGTCTTGATAAATCAAGAAAGCATCTGTTTCATCTTCTTCTTCGGCTTCAAAGTATGCCGCAATTCCTTGCACATAATTAGTATGAGAATCAATATAACAATCCATCGCATTAGCAACACTTTCTAAACTTTTTAAAATTGCTTCAGAAATTAAATCGTAATAAAAGATTATCCCTCTTTCACGACAACTAACTATTCTGTATACTGTATGGTAGTTATCAAAATCAGCTTGAAAGAAATCACTTAATTCTTTTTTCGCAAGTTTTTTCGCTTTACCTAAATTCGATTTTGGTAAAATCGTGTTAAACCTTAATAAATCTGGCGTATCATAAACAACTACTATGCCATCTTTAACACCCTTTTCAATTTTTCCTAGACCTTGGTTTAATTTATCTGAGATCACTTGATAATCAATAATTAGACCTTCCTCTAATTGATAAGGTTCTAAAACGTATTTAGTTTGATTAACAATTTGAAAGTTTTTTTTGACTTTTTCAATTAGATAGGCCATAATCACTTGGTTAGGATATGGGGTATAGCGTATTAAGATTTGTTTGTTTTTAAAGTTCATTGCTGCTCCTTTTATTTTTATCTGGTTGGACTAAATAATGTTATAGTCCAACCAAACAATAATTAATTGTAAATTACTTGATAGGTTGTTGTTACGGTAACTATATTGCCGTTTAAATCTTCAACTAAGGCGGTAATTTCAAATTCGGTTTGATTTGTTAAAAGATAAGTTGCTTCATCATCAAATAAAACCGTAAGTTTTGCTATTTTCGTCGTTTGATCGAAGTCATATTCTAAACTAATACCTTTTGAATTAAGTCTTTGTTGATTGACTAAACTACCGTAAGGGTTATTAGAATCAGCAACAGCCGAAATTATTCCAAATAGATTTGTGTCTAGCTTAATTGATAATAAATCATCGCCCTTAATTTCTATTTCGTATTTAAAATTAACATCCGTTGAAACATTAATAATACCTGTTGGGGTTGTACTAATGATTTCTGGTGCTTTATTAATTGCGAAATTGTAATTTCTTTCTATCACTGTAAATGGAGAATTAAACTCATCTTTGATTTCTACTTTCAGTTTAACTGGGGCATCCGCGAAATAATTTGCAATTGCTTCTCCAGTTAAGGTAACTAACCACTCTAAGTTATCTTGATCAAACGAAACTTCAAATCCCGTTAAAGTAGTTGATAGCGGATTATCTAATGATGGTAATAGTTCAATTTGGTAAGTTTTATTAGAAACAATAAATTTCATTATAACTTTTTCTAAATCGTCATCGTTAGCTTTAATTCTTAAGACAACCGCTTCATTTTCTAATAAGTAATAATTTTTACTTAGTGAAACAAATTCTAAAAGTGGAATTTGATTCCATTTTGCCTCAAGTGTTATATCTTTAGGTTCCATATTTGAGAAAATGTATTTTGTGTCGTTATAGAACCAGCCAACAAAACTATAACCTAATTTAGTTGGATTAGTCGGTTCGACAATAGGTGTGTCGACATCTTGATGAATGCTTCCAACACTTGTGCCTCCATTGGAATTGAATTCAATACTAAATTGTTTGGCTTCCCATTTAGCATAAACTATTTCGTTTTTAGTTATTACACCAAATACATATGGTTGAGTTCTTGCTTTATTTTTATACCAACCAATAAATTCATAACCACTTCTAGTTGGTGCTACAGGCTCCATGACTACCGTATTATAAACTTGCTTGATGCTTAATACTCCTATACCGCCTTCTAAATCAAATGTGATTGTAAATTGTTTTATTTCCCATTTAGCATATAAAGTGATGTTTTCTGCTGGCATTTTCTTAAAGGAAAAGGCTTTAGTTAAACTTTCGTCGATAAACCAACCCTTAAATGCATATCCAGTTTTAGTTGGTGCAGTTGGCGCTTTAATTGTGCTGTCATAATCTTGAGTAATACTTTCAACACTTGATCCTTCATTTGAAACAAAATCGATTGTATACTGATTAATTTCCCACTTAAGATAAACATTAACGTCGCTATCTGGCATATTGGTTAAACTAAATTCGGTTTGATACTCGTTATCTTCATACCAGCCTTTAAATGTATATCCGGTTCTAGGTACGGCTGGAATAGCTGGTAAAGGAGAAATTATGCTCTCATATTTATAACTAATATTAGCTATTGCCGGACCATCAGTAATAAATTTTATGTCATAAGAATTAATTTCCCATTTAGCATAAACTATTAAATCGTAATCAGGAAGATTTACTGGTGGAAGATTAATTGCTTCTTCTTCTAAAAACCAACCTTTAAAAGAATGACCTTTTTTAAAAATTTCCAAATAATCAATTTGATTATCTATTTCGGTTGTTTCATAGGTTATTATATCGTCTATTTCACCATCATTTCTAATGTATGTAATAGTAATTGGTTCTATTCTTTGCCACTTAGCATATAAGCGAATATTTTCCCCTGACATACTT
>CAZRWC010000024.1:0-15408 GCA_964603705.1 uncultured Acholeplasmataceae bacterium | reverse complement strand
ACTCAATGTACCAAGATTTTGGTGTTTTAGCACCAAATATCACCCCAGTTAATGTCAAATTAAACTATCGAAATAACGATGAAAACTTAGGAGTATTTTATGCCCTTGAAGCAGTCGATGAACTATTTTTAGAAAAACGCCTAGCTGAAAAACATTTAGGTGGAGATTTATATAAAGTTGGTTGGAGCGCTGGCATGGGTGGAGAATTAACTACTAGAACACTTGGCTTAATTGGAGTCGAAGACGAAGATATCGGCTATTTTCCAATGTATGATTTAAAAACTAACAAAAAGAAAAGCGACTTTAGTGTTCTAATAAACTTAATTAATACGATTGATACTAGTGATGATTTTAGTGAAGTTCTTAATTTGGGCTACTATTTAAATTATGAAGCGATTAGTTATTTAGTTGGAAATCCTGATGATTTTCGAAATAATAAAAACAACTATTATATTTATTTCTTAAAAGATACTAACCAAGCAATCTTTATTCCATTTGATTTTGATCGCAGTTTAGGTATCACCCACGAATGGGATCCAACCGGTAACGGTATGACAGCATTTAGTCCTTATTCAAAAAGAACTTCAGTTGATCCCGGTAATGAAAACGCTCAAACAATTCCTTTAATTTTAAAGACGATTGCTAAAGGCGGCAACATGGACTTAATTTTAGAATATCGAGCGATTGTTCTTGCCGGCCAAAACTCTAAATATTTTGATATCGATGAGTTTTATAAAGTCTATGAAATTAATAAAGCCAAATATCAATATGTTACCCAAGCCTCAATCGACACACTTAGGGATAAAAATGTTGATTTCACTAAAAATGAAATCAGAAATATGCCTATAAGCGAATATCTAGCAAGAAAAGATCAAACTATCAACCAATTAATTGATAATTATAATTAAGGTTTAAATAAATTTATGAAATTGACAGCTCCGGCTGTCTTTTTTATTAAAACTTATGTTGGCTTTAATAACTGATTTATGCTACAATTAAAAGAGGAAGAGGTGGAACGTGTGGAAGATTCTCAAAGTAGTAATTATAAACCCAATATTTATCAAACTAAAAGAGGCGTAATTAATCTATGGGAATCCCATAAAGATTCCCAATAGTTTTTATGTCCTCGCTAAAAAGGAGGAATAAAAATGAGCAAAAGTTCTATCAAAAATGCAGCAATCAAAGAAGCAAAAATCGAAGAAACGCTATCTAATTTTGCCTATTTAGAAGAATCGCTTTTACTAGAAAGTTTAAAGACTAGTAAAGAAGGACTTTCAAATGAAGAAAGCGAAGAAAGATTAGATGATTATGGTAAAAATATCATCGTTTCTAAGAAGAAGAAAAATAAGTTTTTTAGATTAATCGATTCGATCATTAATCCCTTTAATCTTATTTTAATTGTAATAGCGATCATAACATTATTAACTGATGTTATTTTAGTTGAAGGAAAAGGCGATTATTTAACGGTTATTATTATATTTGTTTTAGTACTTGTCTCAAGCACAATTTCTTTTATTCAAGGCGAAAAATCGCATAATGCAGTTGAAGGTTTATCTAAACTTGTCACTAATAATGCAACCGTCTTAAGAGAAGGAAAATGGCTTGATATTTTTATGGAAGAAATTGTTCCAGGCGATATCATTAAACTATCAGCTGGCGATATGATACCGGCTGATGTGCGTTTTATCGCGACTAAAGATACCTTCGTGGGACAAGCCGCTTTAACTGGTGAATCACAGCCGATTGAAAAATACGATGAACTTAGAAAAGCCAAATATGATTCAATTACTGATTTAGATAATATTGGTTTTACCGGCACTAATATCATTAGTGGCAGTGCCACAGCGGTAGTACTATCAACCGGTAATGATACTTATTTTGGTTCGATGGCAAAATCGATTTCAAGTGATAAATCTATTAAAAGTTTTGAAAGAGGCGTATCGTCGATAAGTAAATTATTAATTATCTTGACTGTCTTAATGGTTCCGACAGTTTTTCTAATTAATGGTTTAATTAAAGGCGATTGGGCTCAATCTTTATTGTTTGCGATTAGTATCGCAGTAGGTTTAACGCCAGAAATGTTACCAGTTATAATGACAACTACGCTCGCCAAAGGGGCGGTTTCAATGTCTAAACATAAGGTAATCGTTAAAAATTTAGGAACAATTCAATCTTTCGGTGAAATGGATATACTTTGTACCGATAAAACTGGGACATTAACCGAAGATAAAATCATTTTAGAAAAATATATGAATCTTCATGGCGATGATGATTCAAGAGTGTTAAGACATGCTTATTTAAATAGCTATTTTCAAACTGGCTTAAAAAATTTAATTGATTTAGCGGTTATTAATCGGGCAACCGAGAAAAAAATGGACATTTTAACGGCTAATTATACTAAAGTTGATGAGATTCCTTTTGACTTTTCTAGAAGAAGAATGAGTGTGGTTTTAATTGATAAAAATAAAAAACGTCAATTAATAACTAAAGGTGCAGTTGAAGAAATGTTAGAAATTTGTTCATTTGTTGAAATCGATGGTCAAGTTCATAAAATGAATGAATTTCATAAAAAATATGCCATGCAAACCTATGAGAAAAACAATAAAGACGGTTTAAGAGTTTTGGCGGTTGCTCAAAAAAATGAAGTGCCAGAGGAACATGTTTTTGGTGTTAAAGATGAATCAAATATGGTTTTAATCGGCTTTATTGGTTTTTTAGATCCACCAAAGAAAAGTGCTAAAACCGCGATTGCAAAATTAAAAGATCACGGAGTTAGAACGGTTGTTCTAACAGGGGATAGTGAAGGTGTGACTGCTAAAGTATGTGCGGAAATTGATATTTCTACTGAAAAAATTATTTTAGGTAGTGAGGTTGAAAGTTTTAGCGACGAAGAGTTAAAACGACACCTTCAAAAATATGATGTCTATGCTAAACTTTCACCAAACCAGAAACAAAGAATCGTTAGACTTCTACAAGAAGATGGACATACAGTTGGCTTTTTAGGAGATGGAATAAACGATGCTCCAGCTCTTAACCAAGCCGATGTTGGTATTTCAGTTGATACAGCAGTTGATATCGCCAAAGAAACTGCCGATATTATTTTATTAGAAAAAGATTTAGAAGTTTTAGAAGAAGGTGTCATTGAAGGAAGAAAGACCTTTGGTAATATTATGAAGTATATTAAAATGGCTACCAGCGGTAACTTTGGAAATATGATTGCCGTTATAATTGCTAGTATTTTCTTACCATTTTTACCGATGTTACCAGTTCATATCTTAACTCAAAACTTACTAAATGATTTTTCACAAGTCGGAATGGCTTTTGATGATGTTGATAAAGAATATTTATATAGACCCCAAAAATGGAATTCAAAAGGGGTCTTAAGATTTACCTTTATTATGGGACCACTTAGTTCAATATTTGATATTTTATGCTTTATAATTTTATGGTGGCTAATTGGCGCGAACACGATTGAATTAGCGCCACTTTTCCAAGCAGGATGGTTTGTCTTTGGAACTGTTTCACAAGTATTAGTCATCTATGTTATTAGAACTCAAAAATTAGCGATTATTAAAAGTAGACCTGCTAAACCGCTCTTTATCTCAACAATTATAATTGCCGCAATTGCAATTATAATTGGCTTTACAAAAGCTGGAATGGGAATTGATTTAGCGGTCTTACCAGTGAAGTTTTTACTTTGGTTAACCTTACTTTCAATTACTTATTTAGTTAGTGCTGAACTTGTAAAAAAACTTTATATAAGAAAATTTGGCGAATGGATATAATGTTATTAATGTTATAAAAAACCAAAATATTAAAAAAATAGTTAACTTTTAAGGTATGATAAGATTAAGCAGGTGACGAAATGAAGAAAATCAACAATTTATTAATCTTAAGTTTAATTATACTTTCTATTTTTATGCTTACTAGTTGTAAACAAGAAGTAGAGGAAGTATTTACCAAGATGCCAGTAATGCATATTAATCTTGATAAAGATTATCCCTTAAAAAATATTAATCGTGAAGATTATAAAAAAGCTACTATCTCTTTAACCAATCTACCTGATGAATATATGTTAGAAGAGGTTGGTGCCGAATTTAGAGGACGTGGTCATGGTAGTTGGGGTTATTCTAAAAAAGGTTATAAGATTAAATTTAATGATAAACAAGGCTTGTTTGGATTAAGCGAAAACAAACATTGGGTAATCGTTGCTGGTGGTCACGATGATTCATTAATTAGATCAAATCTAGCCTATACTATCGTAAACGATGTCTTAGATAATATTAAATATCAAACTGCAGTTTATGAAATAGAAGTTTATATAAATAATAGCTATCACGGTGTTTATTCTTTATTTGAACAAATCAGAGCCGATAAAGGCAGGGTTGATATCAATTCTAAATTTAATGAACTTGATACCGGTTATTTAATTGAATATGATGCATATGCTGAAGCTGAAGGTATCAAAGACATTGAAACCTTTACTGTTCCAGGTTTAAGATATCATTTTTTAATCAAGGGACCGAAAATGGCAGATTATGAAGAAAAAGGACTAACCGAAGAAGAGGCTAAGGCCCAAAACGCATATATTAGAGACTATGTTAGAGAAGTATATGCGGCTCTTTTTAAAAAAGATCAAGCTAAGTTTAATGAATTGGCTGATGCCAAATCATTTATAGATATGTATATTATCCATGAATTGTTTAAAAATTCAGATACCGGTTGGAGTTCTTTTTATCTATATAAACCAAAAGGCGACAAACTTTATGCTGGACCGGCTTGGGATTTTGATCTATCATCAGCCTCAAGAGAACATAAAAATCGCGGTGACTACGGCTATAGCGGTTTTTATGTTTCAGGTAAAGCTAGTGGTAGTGCTTATGATGCTTCAAACTTCACTTCAAGTGAACTTTATATAAGTTTGATGGAACAATCATGGTTTGTAGACCTTTTTAAAGAAAGATTTTTAGAAGTGTCAGATGCGATTAAAATTTCAATAGAAAACTACTACAATAAGATTTCTACTGAAGATTATATAGCGGCTTTTCAAAGAGATGCCGAAAGATGGACGAAGAGTAGTAATTTATGGGAACGCGAACAAAGAACTTTAAAATACTGGTTGAATAAAAGAATCGACTGGTTAAAAGAGTGGTGTGAAGAATAAATCAATTATAAATGTAGATAGTTTTTTGTAATTTAATAGTTATAAATTAAAAAGGAACTCAAAGTAGAAATAAAGCCATTATCGCTTTTTATACTTGAGTTCATTTTTAAATAAGAGTAAGAAAGAATAAAAAAATTATTGATTTGAAAAAATTTTAATGGTATCTTTGACTATTTCTTTCATAGCTATTTTTGCTTCGTGTATTAAATCATGTAAATAATTGGTTTGGTTATCTTTTATAACCTCTTTAACTTTGTCATATCCAGCTTTTGACATATAAGAGTAGAAGTTAATTTTTCTAATTCCGTTTGCTATTGCAGTTTTATAATCTTTAGTTGATACACCGCTACCGCCATGCATAACTAACGGCAATCCATTGGTTAGTTGTCTAACTTTGGAAATAATATTAAAATCTAATTTGGGTTCCTCTTTATAAAAACCATGGTTTGTACCAAAAGCAATAGCAAGAGCATCAACTTTGGTTACATCGACAAATTCTTTAGCTTGCTCAGGAATAGTATAAAAATCTGAAGGATTGAGTAGACTTGTCTTCCCATCTTCATTAGAAACAAGTCGACCTAATTCGCCTTCGATACTGGCGTTATAAGAGTGAACAAGCTTGGCCATTTTTTTAGTTGTTTCTAGATTTTCTTTGTATGGAAGATGAGACCCATCATACATGATACTAGAAAAACCGATTTCTAAAGCTTTTACAATCATTGTTAATGAAGTTCCATGGTCTAATTGCACACAAACTGGAACACTGGCTTTTTTAGCTAAATCAACCATTACAGGACCAATAATTTCGATATCATTATAAACATTATGAACTTCCGCATGCTGAATAATGATTGGTTCATTTAATTCTTCAGCTGCTTCAATTTCCGCAACTAAAGTATCTAGACCAGTTACGTTGAATGCTCCAATTGCAATTTTACGCTTTTCAGCTATTTTTAAAATTTCATTTAAATTTACAAGCATTAAATATAAACTCCTTTATCTAATTATTCTTGGATCTGTGAAGTAATCAGTCTCATCCGTGCTGGTAGTAGAAAATTCAGAGATAATAGCTCCTTTGGGACCAGCGCGAAACCAATGTAAAGTTTCTGGGTTTAAGGTATACTGGTCACCTTCGTTTAAAACTATTTCATGAAAAACAGTTACTTTAGTATTAGGTAAGATTCCCCTTTTTAGGGTTTTTTCAGGTCCAGGGATATATAAATAGACCGTGCCTTTTCGGCATCTAAAAGTTTCTTCTTTGCCAGGACCTAATTTAGTGGGGATATGTTTGTGTTCAGGACAAGTTTGATAAGGAAAAAGTACTAACTCCTTAGCACAAACTCTATTTGTGTTAACATAAGTAAAAATTTGTAAGCCAATATTATTTAAATTGTTAAGACCAAAATCAGCTATTTCAATTCTTGACTTTTCTTCACTTGTTAAGATGATTTTGGCTTTTTTTAATGCTTTTAAAGTTTTTTTAATGGCTTGTTTTTTTAAGTTTTCATTCATATTAAAATTTTAATCTCCTTCTGGGGTAAATTTTATCTATTTCTAATGTTTTCTCATAGTTTAAGGCGCCAGCAGTAGAACTATCACTAGAAAGATTTGCTGTTGCACAACAAGTTGCTAAAACTAAGGCATCATTAATTGAATATTCATGATATAAAGAATATAAAATTCCAGCACAAAAAGCATCTCCTGCACCGACTGTACCAACAATATATTCTTTTGGTAAGTCATGTGATGGTATGGCAATTAATAATTCATTTTCATCCATTCCAAAACCTGCCTCTGGGCAATGTATAAAAACTTTTTTGGCACCTAATGATAAAATCTTTTTGGCAATCAAATCTATATTTTCTATTAATATTTTGCCATTGTTTGCTCTAGGGTTTATATTTGCAATAAAACCAGCTTCTATTTCATTGATAATTACGTAATCACAATACTTTAAAGCCGGAATAACTATTTTTTGAAATTTTTTAGCATCGGGAATAGTTACGACATCAATTGAGGTTTTAATACCTTTGGTTTGTAAGTCTGCTAAAAAGTGTGCCATAATGGTGCCATATTCTTTATCGTATGCATCAAATGAATCTAGCAACAATAAATAGCCGAAATGGATGATTTTACAGTTTAATGCGCTTTCTTCGATATGATTCGGACCAAATATTTTATTTACCCCATTATAAGAAAAGAAAGTTCTTTCTTTTGTGTCGTCTTGACTCATAACATCGGTAAATGAGGTTTTACCATTAACTGTAATAATATTATCAATATTAACAGAAGCCCTTAACAGTTGATTTTTAATATAAATCCCTTCGCCGTCGTTGCCGATTAAACCACAAGCTTTAATAGGGATTCCTCCAAGAGTAGCTAAGTTAATAGTTGTATTGGGTACGCAGCCACCCACACTTGTATTAATATTTAGGATATTGGCGAGCATGCCCTTATTCGGAAAGTTATTAATTTGTTTTATATTATCAACGATAATATTACCTGCAATGGTGATTCCAGTTTTCATTTTAGACCTCCTTCTAGTTGCTTTCAAATAGATTTAAAATTTATTTTAAAATTAAAAATGCGTCTTTCTTGTGCTTTAATAGTTGATTTTTTCTTATCGTATAAAGACGAATTTGCTGGCTCAATACCTAAAGCGTAATCTCCACTTTGATAACTCTTCCAAATAAATAAAAACGGAAAATCTTTCGGATTATATTCTAAAGTCATTTCTTTTTTTATATTTGGAAAAGTAACATTAATAATACCATCATTTTCCAAAAGAAGATGAACCGTTTCATCGGCATTATCTTTAGGCATCGGAAAACCGGGAATTAAATCATTGTTAAGTTTTGAATGATTTGTAAAGGCATTAATAGAAGCAAAGTTCATATTTAGTTTAGTTTCATTTGTCAAGGCCGGAAAGCCAAGATTAAAGTGATACAACAAAAGATATGAGTAATCTTTAAAACCGCTATTTATTATTTCATCAGAAATATTTATATGATCTTCATTATAAGAAGAAGAGATTGTCCTTATTACTTCAATTTTTTCTTCAAATAAACTAGATATATTTAATTTGGCTTTTATTAAAAGGAAATCGCCTTCTTCAATTTCTAAAAGTTCTCCTGGATGTAAATGAAAAGTGCCGTGGGTATATAAATTATTATCGTGTCCAATATTGTCTAATCCGCATGTATATAAAAAACCACCAGGAAAACTGCTAGAGAAATTTCCATAGGAAGGAAAAACGCCATTTTTCGATAAATAAGCGATGTTTTTACCTTCATAATTTAATTGATAAATATCTATTCCTTGATCAAGTGTAATTGAACCAGAAATTTTTCCATTACTAAAAAACAAAAGTCTTTGGGCGTTTTTAGTTCCATAATCTATAACAGTCTTTGTTACATAGCACAATTGTTTTTTATTTGAAATCATTTTTTTCATAACAATTAAATTGATAAGGGCTTTGGTATTTTAAAGCCCTTATCTTGGTTATTTAATTAAATAAAACCCATTCTCTTAATAGCGAATCTGTCTTGTAATCCTTCATCATTTTGTTGACCCCAAGACTCAACTACTACTATAACAGTTTTTCCTTTTAATTCTTCTGGAACAGAAAACGCAAAGAAGCCATCAAGGCCATTACTATATTTTACAAAGCCATTTTCTAATTGAGTAGTAACCCAATTTTCTTGTTCTTGAAAATTAAAACCTAATGAATAAGCGGTAAATGATGTATAGTCGTCGTTTGGCAAGTAATAGACAACTCTAAACATACCAGCACCAGAGATAACTTCATTTTTCGTTGGTGAATAAGTCCAAACTCTAAAATTTGGTGCATCTGGGACTACCGCTTTAAAATATAAAGCTGTAACTGGTAGTTCTGGAGCTTCAGATAGACCATTTATAATATCTAACCAGTTTTCTTCAACATTAATAACTGCATAGCCGCTAGGGATGGAAGTTCTAATAATTGCCGTATCTAATGTTGCTGAATCATCTAAACTAATCTTATCTGCATTAGCACCAGCTGCACCCCATCCAGGGACAAAGTTTAATGGATTTCCATCAGTTGCGATATTTACTTGATCAGCCGAAAAACCGACCATATCTTTTAATCTAGTATTATCAAGACCATAAATCGAAGGTGCGGTAATTGTTAAGGTCATATATTTAACTAAATCATCACCAGTCACTTTAATATTAACAAAGCCAGCTAATTTAGGTGTCACAAGTCCAGTTTCGTTAACAGTTGCTAATGGGGAAATAATTTCATAAGTAAATGTTTCAACAGATACAACATCTAAAGGTACAATTTGATAAGTGCTGCCATAAGCAACTGTAGCACCTTCAGGTAGGTTAAAAGATGCTTGTGGAACTGGAATTACATTAATAACAATTTTCTTTTCTAAATCTCCGTTTTTAACTGTGATAGTAACTTGTCCTAAGGCTTTTGCTGTAATAACACCCTCAGTATTAACTGAAGCAATACTTGAATCAGAAGATGCAAATTGATAATTTTCAGGTAAAACAGCACCAACTTCATTTAAAGCCAACTGTAAGGTTTCTCCTAATATTATTTCGGCTTCAGCGCCATTGGCAATACTAAATGATGGTTCAGGATCAAGTGTAAAACCTAATCTTTTGATTCCAAAACGAGATTGTTTATTTTTTTGATTTTCCCCTAATGTGTTTGGTAAGGCTTTAAAATCAATTGAGATAATAATTTCTTTACCTGTTAAATCATATTTTTCGTTTTTAACTTGGAATACAAACATGTTATGGTCTGGAGCCTTGTCGATATGATCACCTGTTGTGTTATCATATGAAATCCAACCATTATTATCTTGAGTTAATTCGCCAATGTCTGCTGCAACAAGTTTAATTTCTTCGTAAACTGCAGCATTTTTTACTAAAGCAACAACTCTAAAACTACCCATACCACTGACGGTATCGTCATTCCAAGAAGCAGCCCAAATTCTAAAACCGTTTGCGCGATCACTAACTAGATATTTACCATAAATTTGAGCATGTGCTCCTTCAGGGTTATTTGCTGCTGTTAAATCAACGTTAATACCTGCAGCCATAACAATTGCGTACTCACCATTGACAAAAGTTGAGTGTTTTTCAGTTGATGAAACGCCTCTCAAAATTACCTTATCAGCGCTTGCGGTACCATCAAAATCCATTTTAGCGGCTAAAATTTCCGGTGAAAATCCTTCAGTAGCCCAGCCAAAATTTAAAACGTCATGAGCCGGTCCAGCTTCAACATTTGATTGATTTACACCAAACGTAGCAATTGCATCAAGCTCCTTAACTCTTAATCCATTAACTAAATTAGGGTCAACAACAATCTTAACATTTTTTTGTAAATCACCGCCAGCTACCACAATTATAGCAGTTCCTGGTATAAGACCAGTTACTAATCCTGTTTGATCTACAGTAGCTACATTTTCACTTAAAGAAAGATAGGAAAACGATTCAACGTTTTCAACATCAGCAGGTGTTATTTTTGTAGTATTGCCTTCAACAACCGATAATGTTTCAGGCACATTAAACTGTGGATCTTTAACTTCTTGTTCTTTACATCCGACAATAGTTATTAAACCTAATGCAAGAACCAATAATGCGAATAATTTTGTAACATAATTCTTCATTTCTTTTTCTCCTTTTTTATTTTATTCCCCAAATTTTGAGGTCTTTGATATATCCAGTACTATCTTCACTATAAATTCCGAAATTATTTGGTTTTATAGGACTTGTAATTCTCCAACCAACGACAAAGTTGTTATTAATATAAACTTCAGTAAAATATCTTCTGACTATCATTTTTATTGCTGATTTTTTAGGAATCTCGAAATATTTATATAAATCTTTTAATAAAACTTGATTACCTCCCCAGCCATTTTTTATAAACCCTAATTCAATGCGTTGCTTTTTGTGATTTATAAATACACACGCTTGCTCTTCGTTATCCGTTTCAAAATAAATTCCCGCACCGACACCTTCGTCAATTTTAATGTCAAATTCAATAAATCTTCCATCACGTAAATCAGTATATGTATCAGTTTTAGAAACTCCGTTTAAACCGTTTATATGTTTTAGCGAATTACTCGAACCGTTATTTGTAAAAGAAATTTTGTTTTTATCAACTTTGAAAAAAACAGAGGGTTGAACACTTTCTCTCATAGCTAATAAGAAATCTGATTCATGATAATTTTCTAATAATAAAACGTCTTTTATTTTTTCGTTTTGTCTATAATACTTTAGACCTAATTTATAAGGTTTTATTTCAACTAACTCTTTAATAGGACCCATCCAAGCATCGCCTTTAGGATCACCCCAAATATGATAATATAAAGTTTTATTATTATACTTAAAGGTTCTTCCAACATAATTCATTGTTACGAATAGATGATCTCTTTGCCCTTGAAGAAGAGGGTCACCCGTTGGCAATCGGTAAGGCCCTAATTTGTTATCGGAAACCAAATAATATGTACCGCCACTTGCCCAATCCGCCCTCTCATCACATCTAAATCCTAAATAAGAAGAATTACAAAATAAAGCATAATGTCGATTGTTAAAAGATACATACTCAGGAACTTCGAAACCAGTAAATTGGTTTCCATCATCAAATGCCGGTGGTAAAGATTTCCAATTAATTCCATCTTGACTTGTAACAAAACCTAAAACCCCACTTTTTCCAGCTAGTTTTTTTCCTTTTGCATTTGCAGAACAAAAAGCAAAGTAAGGCGGTTTATCATCAGATAAGGGATTAAATATTCCTAAACTATCCCATCTAGGCATAATGTCGCAACTTTCATGCGGTTCAGTTAGATAATATTTGGGATCTGGTTCGCAAATATGATTTTCGATTTTTGTCCAATTATACAAATCTTTACTTTCAGCAAAATGAATTCTTTGATAATTTTTGGGCATTTCTAAAGAATAATTCATAATATATCTATCGTCAATTTTTTGAATCATTCCTGTGCCTAGCCAAATGGCGTTTGCATCTTTTTTTAAAACAACTCCGTGCTCTTCCCAATGGATTAAATCTGTGCTTGTGGCTAAACTAATTTGATCCCATCTAGTGCCACCCTCGCTTACATTGATATAAAACATGAAAAACTTATTAAATTCATAAATAATCCATGAATCCCATTGGATTTCTTTCTTTGGTTTGTAATACATAAATAACCCTCTTTCTTAACATTTTTTTAAAAATCTTGCTATTTGTAAAATTAATTTGACTTATTATAAAATATATATTATAATTTTGTTAACGTTTACATTGATGGTGGTGAATTTTTTGAAAACAATTAAAGATGTTGCAGAACTTGCAAAGGTTTCGACTGCGACTGTTTCAAGGTATTATCGTGATAACACTTTAGTCAAAGAAGAAACACAGGAAAGAATTAGAATAGCAATTGATAAACTTAATTACACACCCAATTCTTTAGCTGGTATGCTTAAAAGCAATAAAACAAATACAATCGGACTAATTATCTCTGATTCTAGCAATATATTTTTTAATCAATTAATTTATCGATTAAATTTATATTTTAGTGAAAAGAATAAAGAAATGTTTGTTTTATATAACGATGGCACTAAAAGAACCAGAGAAATTATTAGAAGATTGTTATCGTTTCGAGTTGAAGCTTTACTTTTTATGCCCAATGCCTACTCCAAAACGATAGAAAATCTTTTAACTTCAAATGCTTGTTATCCTTTACAACTTTTTCTTGATTATTATCAAACAATGGATAGCGTCGTTATTGATGATGAATTAGGAGGATATCTCGCTACAAAAGAATTGTTAGTTAATAACCATCAAAAAATTTTATTAGTCGACATTGAAAACCAGGTGTTTGACAATCGTAAGGCCGGTATGAGAAGGGCATTTGAAGAGGCGAATATTAAGTTTTCTGATTTAGGTATTCTTACTTTTAATGAAGGTGATTACACTAATCACGATGATATGTTAGCCAATAAACTTGATACTTATAAACCAACTGCCATTATATCGGTGACCAATCATTTAACCCAACATGTTGTGAAATTTCTAAGAGACCGTAACTTAATAATTGGCAAAGACATAAGCCTTATTATGTATGATGAATCTGAATGGGCCAGTTTAGAAAATATAACTACAATTTCTCAACCATTTGATTTGATGATTGAAAAAATTCAACACCTCTTATCAAAAGCTATATTTGAAGGGTCAAAAGAGAAAAAGATTTCCAAAGTAACCATAAAACCAACAGTTGTAAGACGTAAATCAGTCAATAAAATATAAAACTATTAAGTCACTTTCAAGTGACTTTTTTTATGTAAATATATTGCTTGGGTATATCATCTAAATCTAAATCAACCCCTTCAAGATTAATTATAGGTATTTCAACACTGCTAATAATATCGTTGTCATCGTTCATATGTAAAGACATTCGATTTAAGATTGTCACATCGGCATTATTAGAAATTAACAAAGGAATACCTTGATACCTAAAGATGTTAATTGCTAATAGTGAACCGCCATCAACTTTTAGTAAATGACCATTTAATCGCAAATTATCACCAGCGGTATTATAAATTTTTAGATGGCTATTAGTTTGATGTAACATTGAATTAGAACCGAAAGTAAAACTGTTACCGATATTTCCGCTACTATTACTAAAAGACATAAAAATTGAATTTAAACGAGTTATTTCATCATAGACTTTTGTCATTTTAGGTCCGTCTTCTGGCCAATTATTTTTGTTAAATTGTTGAGGAAATATTGTCCATAATCCGTGTCTTGCTAAAACAGAGGCGTTAGATAAAAACTCTTCAACGTACATGTCATTGACAAAATCGACGTTTAATCCGTTATAGTAAAAAGTGCCATTAACTCCAATTAAATAACCGTTTTCTAATTTTTTGTTACTATTGCCTTTGAATTCAATTCCTAAAGAAGAACCTAAAAAACTGCTATATTTAATATAGTTGCCATTAGCGGTTGCTCTTACACTATAAGAATGCCATTTAACTGAAGGAGAACCGTTTACTAATGGCGGATTATTTGGATAAACGAA
The DNA here is from genome assembly GCA_964603705.1 of uncultured Acholeplasmataceae bacterium. Taxonomy (GTDB): domain Bacteria; phylum Bacillota_I; class Bacilli_A; order Acholeplasmatales; family Acholeplasmataceae; genus CAZRWC01. The sequence goes on along the minus strand of CAZRWC010000024.1, from coordinate 1,161 downwards.
ACGAATTCCACTAATTCCTGCGTTGTCACCCGCTAAAGTAATAGCGGCAGTAGCGTTCTTAGCAGCTGATTCATCACTTTCAAAGCCATAATCAATTAACATCATAGTGCCTAAACTTAAAGTGATTTGATCTCTAGTGTTTGCAGATGCAACTCCTCTTAATTCAACTCCCGCCGGAACAGTAAGGGGAGTAGAAATTAGATAATAGCCAGCTGGCAAGTAAACAATACCCCCTCCTAGTAAGCCTACGTTATTTAAGGCATTTTGAATATGTGAAGAAGTGTCACTTGTACCCAAATTATTTGCATTATATTCAGTAACCACATTATAAATGACTTTTTTAGGCGAACTAGGATATTGTAAAGTAGTAATTGGTAACTTGTCATTAGATTTTAAAAACTTATATTCGTTTGATCCAGTTGACTCATAAATACTATCACCTTTAATGGCGCCTTTAATTTCAACGCCTAGCAATCTGATTTTTGATGTACCATCATAAACATCATTAATAGCGTAAACAGATCCTTCAAGAACGCCACCGGTTATATTAACTCCCATATTAGGATATAAGTCCTTGACTCTTAAAGCGGTTTTACAATATCTAGCATTTAAATTATAAAATTGCCCGATGAAATATATTTCAGGTTGCCCAGGAATATATTTTCTTAATCCATCAACAATATGAATGCCAATACTATAGTTTTCAACCGTGATATTGGTATAAGTATCCCATTCTAAGTCTCCTAGTAAGAGTCCTGTGCCATAGGTGCTAGTGAAATTTTGTATTTTATCAATTTCAACATTTGTAAATTTTTCAGCCAATGCCCAATAAATACTAGAAAAATGGATATCTCTAATTAGACCATACTCAGAAGAATTATAAAGCTGCATCCCTTGATATAATGCGGTACCTTTAATGTTTTCTAAATGTAAAACTTCATTGGCAGCTGAATAACCATCCCCAGCAGGTGTAACACTAGCACAAATGCCTTTATAAGAATTAATTAAGGTGACATTTTTAATTGTGGGAGCCATATGATTGATAGAACCACCAACCCCGGCAAAGCTTGGAATTTCAAAAGTAAAAGGATAAGGAATAATATTATTAACATCTTGTTCTGGATAATAGACAGTTAACCCGTTTACGCCGGCGCTACCTCC
>CAZRWC010000023.1:8598-15733 GCA_964603705.1 uncultured Acholeplasmataceae bacterium | reverse complement strand
AAGAAGCTTTAAGAATTCAAAAAGATTATTTAAGTAGTTCTCGTCATAAAATCCCTTTAATTTATATGTCCGATGTTATTCATGGCTGTCATACGATTTTTCCAATTCCTTTAGCCCAAGCGGCCAGTTTTAATTTAAAGTTAGTGGAAAGAGCGGCTAGCATTGCTGCAAAAGAAGCGGCTAGCGCGGGAATACATGTTACTTTTTCACCTATGTTAGATGTAACTAGAGATCCTAGATGGGGAAGAGTAATGGAAGGCTATGGCGAGGATCATTATTTAGCGGGAAAAATGGGTTTAGCGACCATCAAAGGTTATCAAGGAAATTTTTCTAACCATAACATTGCTGCCTGTATAAAACATTTTGCTGGTTACGGTGCTCCTGATGCTGGAAGGGAATATAATACGGTTAATTTAAGTAAAAATGCTTTTAACAATTATTATTTACCAACTTATGAAAAAGCATTAGAAGCTAATCCTTTACTAGTGATGTCTTCATTTAATACTTTATTTGGGGTTCCAGCAACTGGAAATAAATTTTTATTAAGAGAAATCTTAAGAAAACAAAATAATTTCAAGGGAGTTATTATTAGTGATTTCGGTTCAGTAAAGGAAATGATTGACCACAAATATGCGAAAGATTCTATCGATGCCGCAATAAAGGCATTGACGGCTGGACTGGATATTGACATGATGAGCGATGTTTATAGTAAGCACTTAACTGAAGCGATTAAAAAGGATGATAAACTAACTACCTTATTAGATGAAGCCGTTTATAGAGTGTTGGTTTTAAAGGAAAAACTTGGCTTATTTCAAGACCCTTTTAGAGGTTTAAAAGAAGCTGATTTTGATTTAAAATACTTTGATGATGGAACAAATTTGAAATTAGCGCTTGAATCAGCGGTTTTATTAAAAAACAAATATGTTCTTCCGCTAAAAAATGAAAAAATTCATTTAATGGGCGAGTTTTGCGATTCTAAAAAAACCAATGGCAATTGGAGTTGGTTAGGAGGACATATTTCTAACAATCAAACTTTAAAGGACCTTTTACCAAATCAAACCGATTATAAAGATGCCGATATCATTATTTATTGTTTTGGAGAAAGCGAAAAAGAAAGCGGCGAAGCACAATCTAAAACTAATCCAAGTATTTTAGAAAAAGATTTAAATGAAATTAAAAGAATTAAGCAAGATAATAAAACCATTATCGGAATTGTTTATTCAGGAAGACCATTAATTTTTACTGAAGCAGAGCCTTATTTAGATGCTATTATTTATGGTTTTTATTTAGGAAACCAAATGAGCGAAGCATTAAAACAACTTTTATTTGGAGAAGCTAATTTTAGCGCTAGATTACCGATAACCATTCCTAAAAATGTCGGACAAATTCCTATTTATTACAACAATCTAAATACCGGAAGACCTTCAAGGGATGTAGAACCTAAAATGGAGTATGTGTCAAATTATTTAGATGAAACTAATAGGCCTTTATATGGTTTTGGTGAAGGATTAAGTTATTCTATAGTTAATTACAACAACTTAAAAGTTAATAAAAAGACCTTAAAAAAAGGTGAAACGATAACATTATCAATTGAAATTGAAAACGAATCAAGCCTAGAAACAAAAGAAGTAGTTCAAGTTTATTTCAATGATTTATTTGCCGAAATAGCTAGACCTAATTTTGAATTGGTTGCTTTTAGAAAAGTCTTTTTAAATAAAAACGAAAAAAAAGAAATTAACATAGACTTAAATTATCGCGATTTTATGTATAAAGATGATCAAAACAATTTAGTTTTAGAACCTGGAGCAATCAAGATAATGATTGGAAGCCCTCAAAAAATTCTTTTGGAAACAAAGATAACAATCGTTTAAAGCAAATAAAATTAATTATGAAAAGTCCCGAATTTAAGCGGACTTTTTTAAATAGTAAAGGTCTTATATTCCTCATATAAAAAAATAAACGGATTTTTCTGATTTTAAATTGATTTATATTATAAAAATCGTGAAAACGCTTGCAAAAAACGTTTTTTTGTTATACAATCGAGATGAATGATGAATGCGTGCCAAATGAATGTTTCAAAAACAAGTAATTTGGATTTATTTATAATTTAAAATCGAAACGTTTCGATAAAAAAATAGGAGGAACTATATGAAAAAAATCGGTAAAATATTTATTATGTTCGCTTTAGCTTTTGTAGTAGGTCTAGCACTAGTTGCTTGTGTCAAAGAAGACGACGATAGAACGGTTATAACCTATGCCGCTTGGGATTTAGGCAACGTGGATGATGTCAATTTAGAAAGAAAGATGATTGATGAGTTCATGCTTAAATATCCGGATATTAAAGTAGAGATTGTAGAAAGACCAAAAATACCTAACCCAAGTAATCCGGAAAGCCAAATAGACCAAAATTGGGATGAGTTTTTAGGCGCAAAAGCTTCAGCCAAAAAATTGCCTGATGTCTTTATGCATGGGGAAGTGTTAAAGGCAGTTCAAATGGGCTGGGCTGAAGATATTAAGAGTTTAGTTACAAATGATGCAGAATTTAGTAAAATATCACCAGATTTATTAAATTCAACTGAGTTAAATGGTGCTTTATATGCAATTCCATTAAAAGCTTATTACTGGGGTTATTATGTAAACAACAAAATTTTTGATGATGCGGGTGTTGAAGCCCCTAAAGCCGGTATCTCCTTTGATGAATTGTTACAAAAAGCAAAAGCCGTTTCAGAACCGTCTAATGATGGAACCGGTATCTCTGGAATGAGAGTTGGTGGTGACATGCAGTTTTGGTATCCAGGCTATGCAAACACAAACCTTGGTTATTATACATGGGATGGAGAAAAATATAATTTAGATTCTCCGGAGTATAAACAAGCTTTAGAAAAGAGAAGTGAAATTTTTAATGAAGCTAATGCCCAATACTATTCTGATGTGGCCGACAGCGAATTTTTAAATTTAAATTATAACAATGATAATGAATTTTCGGTTTGGGATGCCGGTAAACAAGCGATTCGTTGGGAAGCAAGTTATATGTTAGGAACATGGCTGGCTTGGCAAAATGATCCAACTAGAGGTTTATATGGCGCCAATATCGATTTTATTGGAATGCCAGGTGATAAACAAATGATGATTGTTGATTATTTAGTAATTGGAAAAGGAACCAAACATCCAGAAGAAGCTCTATTATTTGCTAAATGGATGGGGTTTGGGGCTGCGGGTTATACGAGAAGATTAGAACTGGTTGAAGAAAATGCCAATTATGAGATAAACTTTACACCAATTGTCAATGATGAAGCCTTATTAAGTAAATATTTAGAAAAATATCCAACCTTAATTGAATTTCAAAAAGTTATTGCAACTCAAAAAATTATGTTTGAATCATTATCAAAAAACGTACCAGGTTATGTAAATTCACGTTGGGATGGTCAATTCGGTCAACTAGGTAGCGAAACTGTTCAAATTAAAACCGTTCATGATCAATTAAGAGATGGACTAGTTAATTTTGATGATGTTGCCGAAAGGCTTAATGAAATGGCAAATTATTATTATACCGAAGCGAAAAAGCAAATGTTTAAATAAAAACAGATGAAAAAACTGACTATTTTATTATTATTAATAACTTTATTAATTCCAGCACTTTTAACAAATATCGAAGTCTCAGCAGCGACTTCGTTTAATGCTGAAATTAATGATAATAATGCTGAAATAGTCACAGATGATTATAAAGTGCGCTATTTAGAATGGGTAGAAGAAGGAATCAGGGAAAATATCGGGTTTCATAAAGAAATTTTCCCTGAAAACTTCATAGCACCAGAGTTTAATTATGAATTTGAAAACATACCCTACGATTACACGGTTTTGATTTGGGATACTAAAGATTCTTTTTCATTAGAAGTTGAAACTCCTGAAACAGCTATCTATCAAATTACTATCGAATACTATTCTCTAACCAACGATATTAGGCCGATTGAAATCTCTTTAGATATTAATGGAGTTAGACAGTATTATCAAAGTGGACAAATTTCACTAGAAACCTTTTGGGAAACACCACACGAATTTAATAAAGATAGATATAAAAATGATGTTATGCCAAGCGCTAATCAAATTAGAAAGTGGACAACTACTAGATTGCAAGAAGTTCAAAACCTTTATGAAGATGGCCTATTATTCAAATTAGATATTGGGAAAAACACTTTAACATTTAATAAAACAAGAGGCGAGTTATTGGTCGGAAAAATTGAAGTCAAGGCAGTAGATAGACCAATAACCTATGAGCAATATCTGCTTATTCATAATCAAAATCAGTTTAAGTCAAGCGACTATTTAAAAGAATATGAAGGAGAATTATTACAATCTAAAAATTCACCATCTATTCAATTAGGGACAAGTAAAAATCTTGGTGTTACGCCATTTTCTTTGATGGAAAAACGTTTAAATATTTTAAACGGGGATACGTATTATCAACCTGGACAAAAAATTTATTATGAAATTGAAGTTTTAGAAACGGGTTATTATAATATATCGCTAAAATATATTCAAAAATCTAATCAAGATGTGGTAATTTATCGTAGTCTATTAATTGATGATCAAACACCTTTTATTGAAGCCCGACAAATACCTTTTAAATATTCTAAAAAATGGACCAATTATACTTTAAGCAATCTTGCTGGTGAGGAATTATTATTTTATTTAGAAGAAGGCAAGCACACGATTGCATTAGAAGTAGCTGAATATCAAAAACGTGATCTTTATTATGATCTAAATCAAGTTATGAAAAAATTAAATAACTTAGTTTTGGAAGTAAATAAATTAACAGGTGGAACAGTTGATAAAAATAGAGACTGGGAAATAACTAGTTTTCTACCTAACTTAGAAAAAGATTTACTAAATTATGCCAAAACAATCAAGGATAGTTATTTAGAGTGGCAAGAAATTAATCATTCAAATAAAAACACATATATTTCAACCGCTTTAAAACGATCTTATGAAAAATTAGAAAAACTTGCTTTAGAGCCTAATAAAATACCAGCTAGAATAGGTCAAATTAGTGGAAATAGCGGTAGTTTGATAGAGTCGTTAGGACTTGTTTTACCAATGCTATTAAATTCACCACTTTCAATTGATAAAGTATATGTTCACAGTGAAGAAATGAAGCTACCAAAGGCAAATGCTAATCCATTTAGTAGTTTTTGGGTTAGCGTCAAACGCTTTTTCTTATCGTTTTTTGTTGATTCTAATATTAGCAAAAAAACAAGCGATACATTAGAAGTTTGGGTTGCTAGAAGTCGACAATATGTAGATTTGATGCAAAGAAAAGTTGATGAAAAATTTACCGATGAGTTTGGAATTAAAGTCAATATTTCGATGATGCCATCACAAGATAAATTGATATTAGCCAATTCGGCTGGCAATCAACCAGATATAGCAATTGGTGTAGATGCTTGGCGGCCTTATGAGTTTGCGATTAGAAATGCGGTTGTTGATTTAAAAGAATTTGATAATTTTAGTACAGTTGCGAGCCGTTTTGCCAGAGGGGGCTTCCTACAATTAATTTATGATAAGGGAGTTTATGCGCTACCTGATACCCAAAATTTTCAATTACTATTTTATCGAAAAGACATCATGGATAATTTGGCTTTGCCAGTTCCAAACACTTGGCAAGAAGTTATCTCTATTTTGCCAGAATTACAAAGATATGGAATGAATTTTTATGTGAATTTAGCGGCAACTGGAGCTTTTAAAGGTTTTGGTGCAACAATGCCATTTATCTATCAATATGGTGGATCTATTTATTCTAAAGATGCTTTTAGTGCTGCAATTAATGATCCAAAATCAATTGAAGCAATTACCTTTATGACTGAATTGTTTACGGTTTATGCTCTACCAGTTGAAGTGGGTAGTTTTTATAATAACTTTAGAACTGGGGAATTACCAATTGGAATTGGCGATTTTGGTATGTATGTACAATTACTTCATGCTGCGCCAGAAATAGCAGGCTTGTGGGAAATAGCTGCAATGCCTGGTATTGAATATGATGGCGTTATTAATCGATCATTTGTTGGAGCGGCTTCTTCAAATATGATTTTTAAAGATTCGAAACATCAAGAAGCGGCCTGGAATTTTTTAGAATGGTGGAGTAGAACCGATGTGCAAATCGATTATGCTGAAAGTTTAATTGCTACAATGGGACCTTCTTATATGTGGAATACTGCGACTAAAGAGGCTTTTAGACAATATTCTTGGGATGAATCACATAAAGATATTATTTTAAGTCAATGGGAATTTGCTTATGATGTGCCAAAAATTCCCGGCAGCTATATGTTAGAAAGAGAAATTTCCAATATCTGGAATAAGACGGTTTATCAAGGAACTAATGTTAGAAGTGCAATAGAAGATGGTTTGATTGTCGCCAATAAAGAAATTATTAGAAAAATGATTGAGTTTGGTTATCTAGATCAAAACGGTAATGTTTTAAAACCTTATTTACTACCGACTATAGAAACGATAGGGTGGTGGATTGATGAATAATAACGGTGTTTTAAAAGTTAAAAATAAAAAACTTAATCAAGGCGAAAATGCTACTGGCTGGGGTTTTGTATTACCTTATTTTGCTTCGTTTTTCTTGTTTATTACGATTCCAGTTATATTAGGAATTTTATTATCGTTTACTTATTTTGATTTAATTAATACTCCTAAATTTATTGGTTTAAATAACTTTGTTAATTTATTTACTGCTGATGATGTTTTTATGCAACAAGTATTACCAAATACTTTGAAATTTGCTTTAATTGTTGGACCAGTTGGCTATATGTTATCTTTTTTGCTAGCTTGGTTATTGGCACAAATTCCTCAAAAACCTAGAACAGTCTTAGCGTTATTAATCTATTCACCTTCAATGACGGCCGGAATTGCTATGGCGGTTATGTGGAGAATTATTTTTTCAGGAGATTCAAGCGGCTATTTAAATTCAATTTTATTATCACTAAATTTAATAGATTCACCGATTCAGTGGCTTCAAGATCCGAAGTATCTATTAAATATAATGATAATTGTTTCGTTGTGGTCTAGTATGGGGATAGGCTTTTTAGCGATGTTAGCCGGGGTTTTAAATATTAATGAAGAACTATATGAAGCA
>CAZRWC010000023.1:8033-8588 GCA_964603705.1 uncultured Acholeplasmataceae bacterium | reverse complement strand
CTATGTCGATGGAATGTCTAATAAATTTCAAGAAATATTTTATATAACAATTCCAACCATGAAACCGCAAATGCTATTTGGAGCAATCATGTCTTTAGTTGCAACCTTTAATGCTGGAGCAATCGGCGTTCAGTTAACGGGTGTTAATCCTACCCCTCAAAACGCGGGTCAATTAATTGTAAACCATATGGATGATTATGCCTTTAATCGTTGGGAAATGGGCTATGGAGCGGCAATTGCTGTAGTTTTATTAATTATGGTTTATTTGTTTGGTATGGCAGCAAGAAAATTGTTTGGAGAAAAAGAATAATGGCGAAAAATGCATTTCAAGGGACTAAAATTAACCCTAGAAAATTTCATAAATCGCAAATCAAGTTTTATTTGATTTTGATACCGGTGGCGATTTTTATGGCGTTGCCGATTGTCTATATCTTTAATCATGCCTTTAAACCGCTTGATGAATTGTTTGCTTGGCCCCCAAGATTTTTTGTTAGAAAACCAACCTTTAATAACTTTGCGGAGTTATTTGCGGTATCAAGCGAGTCAAATATACCT
>CAZRWC010000023.1:0-8023 GCA_964603705.1 uncultured Acholeplasmataceae bacterium | reverse complement strand
GTGTCTAGATATTTATTTAATAGTATTATTATAACTTTATCAGTAGTTTTGATTTCGATTGTAGTTAGTAGTATGGCAGGCTTTGCTTTATCAAAATTAAAGTTTAAGTTTAAAAATTCAATTATGTTTTTAAATAATATTGCTTTAATGTTTGTCGGTGCCTCAGTTGCAATTCCTAGGTATTTGGTAATTGAAAAAATGGGGTTAGTAGACTCGTTTTTTGTCCATATCTTTCCGGTGTTGGCAATACCGGTTGGGTTATTTTTAATTAAGCAATTTATTGATCAAATTCCTAATGATTTAATCGAGGCCGCTAAAATTGATGGAGCTAGCAATATTAGAATTTTCTTTTCGATTATTTTGCCATTAATTAAACCAGCTTTAGCGACGATTGCAATTGTTTCATTTCAATCGGTTTGGAATGATGCCTATATTTCAACTACTTATATTGACCGCGAAAGTTTAAAAACTTTTGCTTATTATATGTCTACTTTATTATCTAGCGGTAATGTTGTTGCTGGACAAGGTATTTCAGCGGCCGGAAGTTTAATTATGTTTTTACCAAACTTAATTATTTTCATTTTCATGCAAAGTAAAGTCATGAATACAATGGCCCATTCAGGAATTAAATAGGAGGGCGATTATGAAAAAACTATTATCAATATTCTTTATAATGTCGATCCTGTTATTAAGTACTGTTACTAGCTTAAAAGCCAACAGTTCAACTGATCCAAATAAACCGGTTCCTTATTTGACTTATACAACTGGACCTAGCAACACAATGGTTTTAACTCAAACAGCTTATGAACCAGCGGGAATAATCAATTATAATGTAAATTTAAATAAACCGAAAGATGTTTTTATAAAAGATGACTTTATCTATATTGCCGATAGTGGCAATCAAAGAGTTATTAAATTAAATAGAAATGGCGATTTAGTTTTTGAATATAAAGACTCTTTTATAGAACCTACTGGAATTTTTGTTGATGATGAATATTTATATGTAGCCGATCCAAAAGCTGAAAAAGTTTTTAAATATGAATTAGATGGAACGCTAAATATGGAATACTCAAGACCAACGGCACCTTTGTTTGGAGATTCCCCTTATCGTCCTTTAAAATTAGTTGTTGGAGCAAGAGGTATTATGTATATTGTGGGTGAAGGTTCAAATAGCGGTTTAATTCAAATCAATCATCGTGGTGATTTTGTAGGTTTTTTTGGGACAAATACAACTGAAAGAGATTTTTATAATCAATTATTAAGATTTTTTGGAATCCGTCAAGCTAGTACCTTACCACCATCGCCAGATAATGTGGCAATTGATGATAAGGGCTCGGTTTATACGATTAGTAAAACTCCTTCAAAACAAGTTAAAAAATTTAATATTGCCTCTGAAGATAGATTAAATATTAATATTTCTTTAACCGAATTACAAAGTATTACAATTGGTAATCATGACAATATATATATATTATCTAGTTCGGGTGTAATCCAAGAATATGACAGTTTTGGTAATTTGATTTTTTCATTTGGAGGAAAATTAAAATCAACTGATACAAAAAGACCAGGTGTTTTTCAAACTCCGGTTGCAATTGCAGTAGACTCTAATTCCAATTTATATGTTTTAGATCAAGCTACAAATAATTTAGAATATTTAGAGAAAACCGACTTCACCGAATTAGTCCATGAAGGTATTAATTCTTATAAAGAAGGTAAATATGATGTTGGTTTATGGGAAGAAGTATTAAAGAAAAACACGATGTTCGCCCTAGCAAATTCATCAATTGGACAAGGGCTATATCGTCTAAAAGATTATAAGGGTGCAGCAGAGTATTTTGAAATAGCTGGAGATATTCAAGGTTATAGCGATTCATTTTGGCAAATTAGATATAATTGGATGCAATCTTATTTAGTCTATGTAATTTTAGGTATAATTGTTTTGTTTGCAATGGTAAAAGTTTTAAAACTTGTTGATAATAAGTTTGGGATTTATGATCCGATTAGAAGGTTTAATAATAAAAGCAATCAATATAAATTGATAAGAGATTTAAAAATTGGCAAAGAAGTGTTTAAACATCCAATCGATACTTTCTATGACATTAAGCAGGCAAGAAAGGGTTCTTATTGGTCGGCAACCATTTTATATGGACTATTTATTTTGGTGTCAATTTTATCGTTTTATTTTACATCATTTATTTTTAGAAGTGGTAGTTTAGAAAGTTATAGTATTTTAAGAACAATTGGAATTAGTGTGGGAGTAATTGTTTTATTCGTTTTTTCAAACTATTTGATTGCAACTCTTTCAGATGGTATTGGCTGGTTTAGAGATATTTATGTCTCTACCGCTTATGCTTTACTTCCATATATTATTGGCAGTTTACCACTAGCGATAGTAAGTCGATATTTTACTTTAAATGAAGCCTTTATATATTCTTTTACAAATGGTATTTTAATTGGTTGGTCAGTCTTATTAGTGGTTTTGGCAATTAAATCGGTTCATGATTATTCTCTTAAAGACCTAATCAAAAATCTTTTATTAACAATTTTTACGATGATTATTATCGCGGTGATTTTAATTATTATTTATATATTGTTTAATCAGTTTTATGAATTTATCTATGGAATTATTAAGGAGGTGGTTAGTCGTGGTCAAACGAGTTAGTGCTATTTTTACCGCATGTTTAATTGTCATTTTAGTAGCTGTTGTTATATCAGCAGCACATGTTGAATATAGCGATGAGGTTAATATTGACGGTAGACCAGCCTCAACTGCCGCTTTAAAATCTAATAAGTATACCCAAGAAGATGATCAAGACATTTTAATTTCAAATCCTTTTGTAACTATTGATGGTTATCAGTTAGTTGATGAAAATGTTAATTTTGTTTTATATTACAAAGAAGCCGATTTATCAATTAGAATTATCGATAAAGTAACAAATTATATTTGGGGTTCGTCTTTGTTTACTGAGTATTTGGATCAAGATGAAAATGGTAATTATTTATACCCTGAGTTAGTTGATGAAGGCGATAATATTATTTCTCAACCAAATAAAAGAAGAGTTAATTCGCCAGTTACGATCTATTATTACCGTACAATTGATGATTTTTATGAAGAAACTATTTTTTCAAATTCAGCTTCAACGATCAGTTCAGAAATAATCGAACACGGATTTCAAGCGAACTTGTATTTTGGTGAATCAAAGATTAAATTAAAGTTAAAAGTAATTTTAACTGATGATGGGGTTGAGGTTTCAATTCCTTATGATGAAATTGAAGAATTAGGAAATGTTGAACCTACCAATTTTAGACTTAAAAACATTAATGTTTATCCTTATATGGGGGCGATTAAACGTAACCGTATGGAATCTGGTTATTTATTAATACCAGAAGGAGTAGGTAGTTTAGTTAGATTTAATAATTCTGAAGGTAAGGGGACTTATTTAGGAAGATTTTATGGTAATGATCAAGGATTGAGTGGAAGTGTTTCATTAAGTGAAATCAAAAATGAAGAAGGGGTTTTAATTCCAGAACCGACCTTAACAGCCAATATGTTTGGAGTCGTTCATGGTACTAATCAAAATGCGATGTTAACAATTATTGATAGTGGAGCAAGTTATGCGAGTTTTACAGCCAGTTTTTCAAGTCCGGAGCGTCTGCAAATATCAAGCTTCCAACTATCGTTTAATTATCGTCATAATTATTCTAGAAAAATGAATCAATCAGGCACAAACATAATAAAAGCTGTAACTGAAAAAGCTCATAATTTTGATATAAAAATTAAGTATTTATTTTTAAACAACGATCAGGCAAATTATGTTGGAATTGCTAATAAATATCGGAGAGCTTATTTGGAAAAAACTGAAAATGATTTATTGCCAGCTCAAGACAATATTAGTCTACACCTTGATGTTTTAGGAGCGGAAAATAAACCGGGATTTTTTAAGGATCAAGTAATAAAAATGACATCCTTAAAAGAGTTAGAAGAAATTATAAATGATTTAGATTTGGATTTAACAATTAGTTATCATGGATTTCAAAATGGCGGTTATACGAATACAGCACCTGGGAAACCGACACTAGCAAAAATTTTAGGTAGTATTAGTGATATCGAAAAGCTAAATGAACTTGATAAAGTTAAACTTTATTTTGCGATAAATTACGCTCAAGGTTTTGAACACGGTAGCGATTATAATTATTCGCATCTAGCAAAAAAAGTAAATTATGAACTAATTACTAATTATAATCGAAATAATTATGCTTCATATAGTGCTTTAAGACCTGATTATTCACTATCTAAATTAAATAGTGATTATGAGAAATATCAAGCGATGGGTATTTTAAATATTGCCTTGGAAGTAATTGGAAATGAAGTTTTTTCTAGTTATTCGAGTGGTGGTTTAACTAGGGAAGAAGCGATTAAAAACTATCAAGAAATGATTGAGGTTTTCGATAATACTGCTGTTTATAATTCCTATTCGTATGGTTGGAATGCAGATGTTATTTTTAATACGCAACTTTATAACAGCAATAGCCCAATTTTTGATGATACTATTCCTTTCATTCCAATTGTATTATCAGGATTTAGTGAAATTTATGGCAGACATTCAAACTTTTTTGCCAATAGCCAAAATGAACTTTTAAGATTAATTGAATATAATGTGTGGCCATCTTTTTATATAACTTATGAATCATCTCATAAATTATTAAAGACAGGCTCTAAAAATATCTACACTTCACGGTATCACGATTGGAAAGAAGTAATTAATTGGCAATATGATTATGTCAATCAAGCTTTAAAATATGTAACTGGAGCTTATATTGTTGAAAGAAATTATTTAGCTTTAGGAGTTTATCAAGTTAAATATTCTAATAACAAAGTTATTTATGTAAATTATAGTGCTAATAACTATACCGATGGTGTAATTATAGTTAAAGCTAATGATTATTTGGTAGGTGATTACTGATGAAAAGAAAACTTACAAATAAAAAAAGAGAAGCATTGGCTGGATATACATTTATAATGGTTTGGATAATAGGATTTTTATTGTTGAACCTATTTCCGCTTTTCGCATCATTTTATTATAGTTTTAACGATATTATAATCGATGGTGAAAAGGGCTTAATTGCAACCTTTTCAGGCTTTAAAAACTATATTGACGCCTTTACTAGTGACCCAATCTTTTTAACCGCATTAGGAAACTATTTATTAGATGTAGCAATTTATTTACCGTTAATAATAATTATTTCTATGATTATTGCGATGCTTCTTAATCAAAAAATCAAAGGAAGAGGATTTTTTAGAGCGGTATTCTTTCTGCCAGTAATTATTTCTTCAGGTCCAGTAATTGACAAACTAATTAGTCAAAGTGGTGACAATACATCATCTTTAACTAGTAGCGCGATGGTTGAAAACATCAAAAATATTTTGCCTGCCTTTTTAAGTGGACCAATTGAACTTATATTAGAAAAAATGATCATTATTTTATGGTTTTCAGGTGTTCAAATCGTTTTATTTTTGGCAGGACTTCAAAAAATTGATCGTGAAGTTTATGAAGCAGCAGAAATAGATGGGGCAAGCCCATGGGAATCTTTTTGGAAAATAACCTTACCAGCTTTAAGACCAATTATTTTAGTCTCATCAATTTATACGATAGTAATGTTATCAACATTTGCCAATAACGAAGCCTTAAAAATAATTCGTGGCAATATGTTTACAACTGGATATGGTTATTCTTCAGCTTTAGCTTGGATTTACTTTATTTTGGTTGCTTTAGTTTTAGGTTTAATTGCGTTATTAATTGCTCAACCTTGGAAAAACCGTTTTGAAAAAGAGGACAAAAGATATGTCAAACATTAAGAGGGAAAAAGCCTTAGGTAAAGCAAGACGTTTTATATTAGGGGTTAGGTTTACTGATGGCTTAATTTTTAAGTTAATAATTTATTTATTGTTAATCTCGATTGGGTTTGTTTTTGTCTATCCTTTATTACATATGGTTAGTTACAGTTTTCAAAGCTTAGAAGATCTTTTAAATCCGCAAATCGGTTATGTTCCATCAAGACTATATTTAGGAAGTTACCGTGAAGCATTTAGAACCTTGAATTATTTTAAAACCTTTGGTACTACGCTTTTAGTAACACTCCTACCAGCATTATTACAAACAATTGTAGCTTCATTTATTGGTTATGGTTTTGCTAGATTTGAATTTAAAGGTAAAAAAATATTTATGGCCTTGTTAATAGCAACATATATAATACCACCACAAGTTACAATGATTCCTAGATATGTTATGTATACAGAGATGGGATTAATTAATAATCTGTTGTCGGTTTTATTACCAGCAAGTTTAGGACAAGGTCTTTATTCGGCGATTTTCGTTTTAATATTTTATCAATTTTATAAAATGATTCCTAAAGTATTAGACGAAGCAGCGCAAATTGATGGTGCCTCAAGAGCCTATATTTATTTTAGAATTGCGGTTCCGCTTTCCAAACCATCTTTTATTACTGTCTTTTTATTTTCTTTTGTTTGGTATTGGAATGAAACTTATTTTGCATCTTTATTTATGGGAGGTGGCAAATATGACACCTTATTACTTAAGTTATTAAACTTTAACTCGGCTTACGAAAAAGTTTTTGGTGATGATAACTTAATTAATGAAGGAACGACAATGTCGGCAACTTTATTAATTATTTTACCGTTATTAATAGTTTACTTCATCCTTCAAAAACAATTTATTGAAGGAATTGATAAAGCGGGAATTACTGGTGAATAAAATGAAAAGAATTCTTAGTTTATTATTTTTATTGTTACTTGTTTTAACAGGATGTACAAGATTTGAAACAAAAGAACATATTCCACGGGAAATAATCAATCAAAAAACTACTAACATAGAAAATGAGATGAAGGGTTCATTTAACTTTTTCTATGAAACTACTAATTTAGATGAGGGAAGTGCTGGATATGGTTTGGCTAGAGATAGATTTAGTAATCCTGATCTTTCATCAATTGCTAGTACCGGTTATGCACTAACCGCTTGGGTAATTGGTGTTGAAAATGGTTATATAACTAAAGAAGCAGCTGAAGAGATTATTAAAGGAACCCTAACAACTTTAGAAAACATGGATAATTATAATGGCTTTTATTTCCATTTTGTCAATATTAGAACGACTAAAAGAGTCGGTGGTAGTGAGGTCTCTGTAATAGATACTGCCTTATTAGCTTTAGGCTTAATTGTTGTTGGGGAGTATTTTGGTGGTGAAATATTAAATAGAGCCGATAAATTAATTGACCGGATTGATTGGAATTGGTATTTAAATAAAAAGACTAATCAATTTTATATGAGTTATAAACCTGAAGAAAATATTCATCAAGGTACTTGGGATCATTATGCTGAACAACTGATGATGTATATATTAGGGGCGGGATCATTAAAACATTCAGTTGGTGCTACACCATATAATATTATGGCTATGAACTCCAGGCTTTCCTATCAAGGCAGAGCCTATAGTTCTAATCCCCAATATAATACCAAAAATTATTTATATACTTATAATGGTTCACTATTTATTTATCAATACTCACAAGCATATATTGATTTTAGAGATTTATATGATGAAAATAATATTAATTGGTTTGACAATTCAGTTGAAGCCAGCAAAGCTCAATACGGTTTTGCAATTGACAATAGCAACCTTTATAAGGGTTTAGGAATAGACTCATGGGGTGTCTCAGCTAGTGATGGACCAAATGGATATAAAGCATATGGTTTACCACTGGCCAAAAATTATACATTTGATGGAACTGTTGCACCATATGCGGCAGTTGCTTCGATAAATTTTTTACCAGAAGAAGCTAAACTAGCCCTAAATAACTACTATAACAACCAGTTACTCTATGGCGAATATGGTTTAAAATCTGCTTTTAATCTTGGAAGATTAGAAAACGATACATATACTAAAGCTTGGTATTCTAGTGATTATGTAGGAATTGATAAAGGAAACACCTTAGTTATGTTAGAAAATT
>CAZRWC010000022.1:0-16136 GCA_964603705.1 uncultured Acholeplasmataceae bacterium | reverse complement strand
GCCCAATTACAATATCAATACAATAATCTTCCATGGCCGCATATAAAACTTCTTCAACAACTCTAGGGAGACGATGAATTTCATCAATAAATAATACATCACCTGGCTTTAAAGTAGATAAAATTGCTGCTAAATCACCGCTTCTTTCAATCGCTGGTCCACTTGTTATTTTTAAATTTACATCTAATTCATTAGCAATGATTTGTGCCAAAGTCGTTTTTCCTAAACCAGGCGGCCCATATAATAAAATATGGTCTAGAGCTTCTTCTCTTTGCTTAGTGGCTTTAATATAAACCGCCAACATCTCTTTGACATTATTTTGTCCGATATATTGACTTAAGTATTTAGGACGAAGTGAAAAATCATCATCTTCTTTTAAACTTAAATTTTCATAAATTTTTTGATATGCCATCTTCTACCCCTTATTTTATTAACATCGATAGCGCTTCTTTAACCATACTAGCAGTATTATTTGAAATAGTTATTTTCTTTAAAACTTTTTTAATTTCTGATTTAGAATAACCTAATGCATGCAGTGCATCACTTACTTCTTCAATTTCTAAATTATTAACCGTTTCTTCAATAACCAATTTACCTTTTAAATCTAAAATTATTTGCTGGGCTGATTTCATACCTATTCCAGGAAATTTAGTTAAAAATTTAATATTTCCAGTTTCAATGGAAGTTAAAACCTCATCTAAATTTTCGCAAGCTAGTATACTTAAAGCCGATCTAGGACCAATTCCTGAAACCCCAATTAGCTTTAAAAAGAATTCTTTTCTTTCAATTGAGTTAAATCCATATAAAAAAACGTCAGTATCCCTAATATAAGTATGGACATAAACTTTTTCTATTAAATCCAATTTATAAATATAAGGATTTGGTACTGTAATTAAATATCCAACATTATTTACTTCTAACACAACATATCCTGGCCTAATTTCTTTGATGGCCCCGGTTAAATATGCATGCATTAAAACCACCTTCAATCTTTTTTTTATAAAATTATTATAACATAAAAGACTATCATTAACAATAATTATATTGTTAGTGTGTTATAATAAAAATAGGAGGATAAATTTATTGAATTACTCAAAAATTAAATCCCAGATTAAAACGCTTAGTTCTAGTAAAACTGGAAAACAAAATCTTAATTTAAAAATTAATAATTTATTTTCAAGGTATCATGATAAATTGGTGCTTTTTTATGATGAATATGACAAATTTCTCTCAATTGGCGCTAAAAAGGTCGTTAAAATTAACCAAGAATACCATCATTCAATTACCGAGTTAAAAAACATTTTAAGTAAAAATGAAAATGATAAATACAACCAAATTAAGAAAAATTCTGATATCGCCACTAAAAATATTAAAAATTTGGAAACTCATAAAAAAAATGAAAGTTTAAATGTTAAAAAAGCCCTTAAACAATTAGAAGATAATTTTGCTGTTATTATTTTCGAGCAAGACGATATTAGAGAAAAAACTAATCAAGAAATAGCAAAAAAAATAATTGAAGTAGAAAAAACTTATCAACTTAATGCTGATAATCATCATCAAATTAGAATTGATGAACAAACAAATTTGGATGCAAATTATCAAGTTACCCGCGACGAATATTTACAAAAAATTAATTCGCTGGTTGAATATAATAATAATCAAATCAAATTACTAAGTCCCCTTAGAGAAAAAGCGGTTAATTATAATAACGAAAAATATAAAATAATTAGAGCTAATCAAACTTCATTTAGCCTTGCATATAATCAAAAAATTGATTCAATTAAAAACACCTATCGTATTTCAACACGAAAAATAAATGATAAATTCCAAGAAGAACTACTTCCGCTTCAACAAAAACTATCCGTTCAAAATAGCGATATAGAAAAAGAAATTGATTTAATTAAAGCTCAAACAAAAGCTGAAATTGAAGTTTATATAACCGCAAATAAAAAATTAAATGAAAAGCATCAACTAGAAAAACGTGAGCTAATCGAAGTCTATACCAAGGAAAAAGCTGAAATTGAACAAGAGCTAATTCTTGCTAAAAAGCATTTTGAGATTCAATTTGAAAATTTGGAAAACAAATTAAAAGAAATCCAAAATGAACCAGCTGAAATCAGATCTGATTTACGTTATGAGTTGAAGAGTAAACAAAATATTTTAAAAAGAGATTTCCAAATCTCTGAAGAATTAAACCGCAAAAAATTAATTCTTCATGAATCAAAATATAAAGCGAACTTAAAAAAATTAAATCATTCATTTTATATTTTATTAAGTGACAATTTGCTTGAAATCGACCGACTTGAATCAAAAAAAGACTACGATATTGAAAATTTAAACTTAGAAATTAAATTTCACGAAGAACATTCTAAATATTTAATCTGGCAACTTGAAAACACTAAAAACTTACATTCTTTACAATATTCAAATATATTTGAACGAGAAGTTTTAGCCTTAGAAACTCAACTATCGCTTGGTTCTAGAAACCAAGAAGTTCTTTTACAATCACTTTCAGAAGAAAATAACTATAATCTGGCCGATAGCACATATCAAAATCGTGTAATTGAATATAATTTAAAAATTGAACAATTAAATTACGAATTTGCCATCAAAAACTTAAAACTTGACTATGAATCAAGTCTAGCCTTAATATATTCAGAATATCAACTAAATATTCAAAAAGAAGCTATAAAAAGAGATCAAACTCTAGCTTCTTTAAAAGTCGATATAGAAATAAACGAACTTAATTTTGAATTAAGAAAAATTGAAATTTCTAATGAATATGAAAAACAAAAGTTAGAAATAACTTTAAATAGCGATATCAAAATAAGCGATTTAAACAATCAAATATTTTTACAAAAACAAGATACTATCTTAAAGAATCACGAAATTTCAGCAGACTTAGAAATTATTAAAGCCCAAAACAAATTAGATTTAGCAATCGAAAAAGTTAGTCGTTCACTTCAAACTAGTTATATAGAACTAACTCAAAACCATGAGATTGCCAAGTCAATTGCTAATAGCCTAATTGATTTGGAAACAAAAAACATGGATTTAATCGCAATTTTAAAGACACGTTATATCGTTGAATCTGATATGCAAATTTTTATTAATCTAGTTCAATATTCTAAAGAACTTTTAGTATACAATCAAGCTGAGCATTTAGAAGTAACAAACTTCTATCGTAAAATTATTAAAAATAAGTTTCAAGCCCTAATAAGTTCGGTTAACGGCTATGATTATTTACAAAAAAGTGAAGTTATTTCAAATAATTATCTTCAAGATGAAAACGCCCTTAATTTAGAAAGGGATAAACTACAAAAAGTTATTAACACTTTAGAAGACCAATTATTTGTATTAAACAGTCAAATTAATATGATCCAAAGTAAAATAACCCAATTATTAAGAGAAATAAAAAACATTAATAAAAATACTGTTGATAAAACTAGATTATTATTTGAATTAGAACTAAATTTGAAAAATCAAAGAATATCTTTAATTCGTCAACAAAAAGAATACCGAAATATAGAAAAAAACATTGATTTAAAAAGACGTGAATTTAATAAATTTAATTTAAGTTATATAAATTTAGCTAAGGCTAAAGAACTTGATGAAGAAAAGTTAAAACGCGAACAAAGCATTGAAAATAAAATTCTATTTAACGGCTCACAACGACTACTAAAAGAACTTGACAAAATTGATGGTATTATTTTCAAATATTATGATCAATTAAATTTGATTTTTGATTATTTCTTAAAAGATTTGATTTTAACCGAAAAAGCCTTAGATTTATTCCAAAAAAGAGCTAATAAATTAAACAAAATTTTCGTTAATCAAATCCTTATATATGTCGATAAGATTAAAAATCATTATTTAAGCTTTTATTATCGCGATACCAATGAGCAAAATAAATTTCAAAAAAATATTGAAATCAACCGTGATTCTTTAGTTAATGCTATTAATAAAAACTTAAAGAAATTAAAATATATTGACAAAAAAGAAAGAGACGAACATAAAAATCAACAAAATCATGAAACCCAAAAAAGATTATCAACTCATCAAAATTTAGAAAACGATCAAATGTCATTACTAACAATTAATAAAAATAAAACTGAAGGAATGATTAAGTCTTTAGAAGTTAGAAAACAACAAATTAGAAAGACTACTGAAGAGCAAATTAAAGTTATAGACGCCAATAAAACAGCTAATGATAATAATATTATTAAGCAAAATAGTAAAATAGGCAAAGAGTATAAAACAGCTACCAATAAAGAAATATTTTTAGTGGAAATCGAGATGCAAAATAAATCAAAAGCCCATCAACAACTATTTTTAAATCGACTTACTAAAATTAACTCGCTTTATCAAAATTATTTAATCAATAAAAAAGAAGAATCTAAAAGGCTTCAATTTGATTTAATTTATAAAGCAAATAAAATAAATGAAGAAAAGACTACTTCAGCTACAAAAAGTCAAGAAATTCAAAAAGATATTATCAAATCCGAAAACAAACATAAAGCTAATCAAGCTGTTTTAAAGAAAACTTATTTGACCAATCTTAATAATAAAATTGCTAAAACAAAACAAGAATTAGCAAAAATAATTCTAGTAGATTAATAAAAGCCAACTGAAATTAAATCAGTTGGCTTATTTTTAATCAAAAAATTCAAACTCATAATTTAAAATTCTAATAGTATCACCATTTGAAACTCCCAATTTTCTTAATTGTTGATCGATTCCAAGTGATCTTAATTGATAAGAAAAGCGTTTAACACTGGCATCATTGGAAAAATCAGTTCGATAAAAAAGTTTTTCGATTACATCGCCAGTAATTATAAAAATATCGTCTATAATCTTAATCTCATATAATTTTTCATTAAGCAATGGTTCATCGTATATTTTAATATCTGGAACGAGTTGGATTGGTGGTAGATCTTTTAAAATATTGACTAATTGCTTTAATAATTCATCTAAATTCCAAGTGGTCAAAGCTGAGACAAAGATTGCATTTGAGAAATCTTTTTTTATTTGAGCAATTTTGGCATCATCAACTAAATCGCATTTGCTTAGTAAAATTAGTTCTGGCCGATCGATCAGTTTTTCATCATAAGCTTTTAATTCATTTTTTAAAATTTGATATTGATTTAAAGGGCTACTTTCAGAAATATCTAAAACATAGACAAAAACTCGACATCTTTCAATATGTCTTAAAAAGCGTAATCCTAAACCAACTCCTTGATGAGCATTTTCTAAAATACCAGGAATATCAGCCACTATAAAATCATGATCAAAGTAATTAACCATCCCTAAATTGGGTTCTAAAGTTGTAAAGGGATAACTATCTATTTTTGGTCTGGCGTTGCTAATAGAACTTATTAGAGTTGATTTACCGGCATTTGGAAAGCCTACTAAACCAACATCAGCCATAATCTTTAATTCAACTTTAACTTTTAAAGATTCGCCCGGTAATCCTTTTTCAGCAAATTCAGGGGCTTGGTTTTTATTAGATTTAAAACTAGTGTTACCTCTGCCACCTCTACCGCCATGAGCAACTACTAATTCTTCATTATGTTTGGTAACTTCACCAATAAGTTTTCCATTTAAATCACTAACTAAAGTTCCTAACGGTACTTTAATATAAGTATTAGATGCGTCTTTCCCGTTCATGTTTTTGCTTTTACCGTTTTCACCGTTTTTAGCTTTAATATGTTTTTGATAACGTAAATCTAACAAAGTGTTTTTGCCTTCATAACCAACAAAAAGAACCGATCCGCCAGCTCCACCATTTCCACCGGCAGGGCCGCCTTTATCGACATATTTTTCTCTTCTAAAAGCAACTGCACCATCGCCGCCTTTGCCAGCAGATATTTCGATTACAACTTCATCAATTAACATAATTTCCTCCAATAAAAAAGGATAACGTTGGTTATCCTTCGTAAACTGATACTTGAGTTCTGGTTCTGCCTAGTCTTTCATAGCGCACAGTTCCGTTTACTTTCGCATATAAAGTATCATCGCTGCCTCTACCGACATTTTTGCCAGGGTGAATTTTAGTTCCGCGTTGGCGATATAATATTGAACCAGCATTGGTATATTGACCATCTGATTTTTTAGCTCCTAGACGTTTTGCATGAGAATCACGGCCGTTTCGAGTTGAACCAACACCTTTTTTAGATGCAAATAATTGTATATTTAATCGTAACATTTTTAGTCCTCCTTTAGGTTTTTAGGATATTGAATCCTAAGATCATTTAAGGTAAATTCTAAATTTTTAAGTAAAGCATTAATATCATTGTTTTGACTAATAACTTTTAAATTGAATTTTCCTTCTTTAAGCTCAAAGTCAATTTTATCTTTTAACCCTAAGCTTTCGATTGCATTTAGAGTTACTATAATTGCAGTTGAAACAGATGCACAAACAATATCGTTACCATATGAAGCAAATAATGTGTGTCCTGTAACTTTAATTTTAGTAATAGTATCTAAATTTTTTTCTACATGATAAGTTAACATATTTTTTAATAATTAATTTTTTCAATGACTAACTTCGTGTACGGTTGACGGTGTCCACGTTTTTTAGCATCGTTATTTTTAGCCTTATATTTAAAGACAATTAATTTAGGACCACGTCCATTTTTAATAACTTTAGCATCAACGCTTGCACCTTTTACAAGTGGATCACCAATTAATAATTTGTTGCCACCGACCATTAAAACTTCGTTAAAAGTATAATTGTCTTCGGCATTAACGTCAAGTTTTTCAACAAATATTTCTTGTCCAACCTCAACTCTTAACTGTTTTCCACCAGTTTTAATTACTGCATACATAGCTGTTACCTCCTTTTATATTTATGAAGACTCACTATTAAAGTAGTACAAAGTACGTTTGAAACTTTCTCTAAGTGGTACAACGAATATAATTTAACATAGTTAAATAGATTTGTCAACTTATTTATACTACTAAACCTAATTAATATTTAATAATAATCTTTCTCTTACTAAAGGCCTTTCTTAAAGCATATGTCGTTTCTTTTCTCTAATACTATAAAATTCATTGTTTCCAATAATCACATGATCTATAAATTGAATCTTTAGTATTTCTCCTACCGCAACCATCTCATCAGTAACTTGACGATCAGCACTACTTGGTTGGCTATTGCCTGAAGGGTGGTTATGAACTAAGATAACGCCATAAGCATTTAATTTTAAAGCGTTTTTAAAAATTTCTCTTGGATGAACAACAACTTGATTTAAGGTTCCAATATAAATGGTTTCATATTTTATTAGTTTGGCTTTAATATCGATATAAATTGCTATAACATGTTCTTGTTCTAGTTGTTTTAAATTTTCTTGTAATAATTCAAACACATCAAATGAATCATTGATATATATCTCTTTTAATGAGGTGTTATTGTTTTCTTTTAATCTTTTACCTAATTCGATTGCTGCTAAAATTGAACAAGCTTTAGCTTTTTTAATACCTTTAATTTGAATTAATTCTTCATAGGTAATTTTATTTAATTGACTTAATTTTTCCAATTGATACATCAATCTTTTAGATAATTCAATAACTGATTCATCTTTTGTTCCGGTACTTAAAATTATTGCCAGTATCTCAGCATTTGTCAATGAATATGGGCCACGTTTAATTAATCTTTCACGTGGTCTTTCATCTTCTGGTATTTCTCTAATAAAAAAACTCATCTTTCTCACCATATAATTATAGTATAAAAGATTAGTTTTTACTTATTAAAATATTTGTTTTTAAAATAACCAATAAAATGAATCGATCCAGTAATTAAATTATAATCTTTATTAAGTGACAACATCATTTTATATGCTTCATCTAAATCTTTAAGATAAATTAAGTTAGGAAAAGTCTTTTTGATATCTTTTATTTTAGTAACTCTTGGATCTAAAAATTCAGTTACAATAATTAAATCGGTTATTTTTAACATTTCCTCAATAAATGCCTGATAGTCTTTGTTTGATAAGATACTTAATAAAATCACTTTTGATTCATTTGGAAAGTTTTCTAAAACCGCTTTTCTAAGTTCAACAGCCGCCTCATAGTTGTGAGCGCCATCAATCATAATTAAGGGTTTTTTTGATAATAAATCCATCCGCCCTAACTTAAAGGTTTCAAATAAGGCATCAAAAATAGTTCGATAGTCCAAATCAAAAATAGTTTTAAGCCCTACAAAAGAAAGCAAAGCATTTTTAATTTGATAATCACCAATCATTCTTAATTGATAAAAATAATCATCATATTTAAAAGTTAAGTAATTGTTACCCAGTTTAAAATAATCAGTCTCATTGATAATTGATAGTTTGGCGTTTTTATTTTGACAATAATTTTTAATTTCATCATGATATACTTTATCAATTGTTGTTACTAGGTTGCCGTTTTCTTTAACTATTCCTAATTTATTAATTAAAACTGAATCTAAATTACCACCTAATTTATCGAGGTGATCATGACCGATATTAGTAATTAAAGATAAATCATAATTTAAAACATTAGTTACATCATGTAAACCACCAATTCCAACTTCAATTATTATAACATCTAATTTTAAATCACTAAAAACCTTAAATGATAAAACTGTCATAATTTCAAAAAACGACATTTTGTCAATTAAAGTTTGATTGTAAGCTTTAAAAAGATTTAGATATTTTTCTAACATTAGATCAGTTATATTTTCGCCATTAATTAAAATTCTTTCGTTAAAACTAGTTAGATATGGTGAATTATATGTGCCAACACTATAACCTTTTTTTAATAAGATATTTGTTGAATAAGAACAGACAGAACCTTTACCATTTGTTCCTGCAACATGAATTTTTTTAGTGTTAGAAAAATCTATTTGAAAATCTTTTATCGCTTTATTAACTCGTTTTAAGTTGTCATTAGGGTTATTACTTCTTTGATATTCAACCCAAGTTATTAGACTTTCTAGCTTATTTTTCATGTTCTTTTAAAGTTTGTTTTAAAGTTTCGTGTTGTTTTAAATAGTTATCATATTTATCTTGTTCTGCTTTAACCTTTTCAGGTCTGGCTTTATTAATAAAATTAGGATTATTTAATAAACCTTTCGAACGACTAATTTCTTGTTCTAAGTCTAGTAATTGTTTTTCTAATAGTTTTATTTCGGCTTTTAAATCAATTAAATCAGTTTTTAACACTCTTATTTCAGTATAAGTTGATACTAATAATATCGAATCCATTGCTTGATTATTAAAAGTAAGTTCAGCATTTAACAATTTCTTTAAAGGTTCTAAATTGCTTAAGAACTTATTTTTAATTCTATCATTGGTAATCTTTAAATCTATCTGTAAAACCTTTTTAGGTGCAACATTATATTCCGCTCTTAAATTTCTTACTTTTGTAATTATCTCACTAAACTCGTTAAAATCTGTTAAAACTTGTTTATAAACTCTTTTGGCTTTTGGCCAAGCACTAATAACGATTGATTCTTCACGAGATACCTCTAAATAAAGCTTTTCAGTTACAAAAGGTATAAATGGGTGCATTAATTTTAAAATTTGTTTAACGACGTAATTTAAGATCCTTTCAGTATTGGCTTGATATTTTTTATCTTTTAAATTAACTTTTGCAATTTCTAAATACCAGTTAGCAAACTCATCCCAAATAAAATTATATAAAATCGCTGATACTTCACCGAATTCAAATTTTTCATAGTAATAATCAACTTCTCTAATTACTTGATTTAATCTTGATAAAATCCAAGCATCACTTAAATTAAGTGCTTTAAAATTTTCATTATCGATATTTTCAAGTTCAATATTTAGGGTAATAAAGCGAACTATATTCCATAATTTGTTAATAAAATTCCAACTAGATTCAACTTTTTCATAGTTAAAGCGCAAATCAGCTCCAGGGGATGAATTAGTTGTTAGAAAATAACGTAAGGAATCAACGCCGTATTTTTCGATAATATCCATAGGATCGATGCCGTTCCCATAAGATTTACTCATTTTTCTACCATCTTCAGCTCTAATTAAACCATGAATTAAAACTGTTTCAAAAGGATCTTGGTTGGTAAATTGTTGGGCTTGGAAAATCATTCTAGCAACCCAAAAGAAAATAATATCATAACCAGTTACCATGACATTATTAGGATAAAAACGTTTAAAATCAACGGTCTCTTCGGGCCATCCAAGAGTTGAAAAGGGCCATAAAGCACTCGAAAACCATGTATCTAGAACATCTTCATCTTGAACCCAACCAATTCCAGGAGATTCTACTTGGATTTTATATTCATCACCTTTATACCAAGCTGGAATTCGATGACCCCACCAAAGTTGGCGACTAATACACCAATCTTGAATATTTGTCATCCAGTTGATATAGGTTTTTTTAAAACGCCTAGGAACCCAATCGGTCTTTGATTTTAAGGCTTTTAAAGCTAACTTATCCATCTTAACAAACCATTGTAAAGACAATCTTGGTTCAACCATTACATGACTTCTTTCGCTATAACCAATATTATTAAGATGGTCTTCAATTTTAATTAATAAACCTAAATCTTTTAAATCATTTAATAAATTTTCACGACAAACAAAACGATCTTGCCCGCTATACTTATGACTTAATTCATTCATTGTTCCATCACTGTTCATACATAAAGGCATTAAAAGATTATGTCTAAGTCCAACCTCAAAGTCATTTGGATCATGGGCTGGTGTAACTTTTACTGCTCCAGTTCCAAAATCCATTTCAACATACTCATCAGCAATAATTGGAATTTGATAATCGGTAGTTGGAATATAGACGGACTTGCCAATTAAATCTTGATATCTTTTATCTTTGGGATTGACCATTAAAGCTTGATCGCCAAACATGGTTTCAGGCCTAGTGGTAGCAATAATTAAGCCGCCTTCTTCTAAGACGAAAGGATATTTAATATAATAAAGTTTACTAACCGATTCAACATGTTCAACTTCGATATTAGATAAGGCTGTTTGAAGTTTTGGATCCCAGTTAATAATACGTTGGCCACGATAAATTAAACCCTCGTTATATAAATTAATAAAAACATGGGTTACCGCCTTATTTAGCCCTTCATCTAAAGTAAATCTTTCTTTTGAGTAATCAAGACTTAAGCCCAAACTTTTCCATTGTTTACGAATCTCTAAACTATATTCGTCTTTCCATTGCCAAGCCGCTTCTAAAAAACCATCGCGACCTAAATCAAGTTTAGAATGGCCTTGTTCTTTTAATCTTTCATCTATTTTAGCTTGGGTTGCAATTCCGGCATGATCCATACCAGGTAAATATAAAGTATCATAACCTTGCATTCTTTTTCTTCGAATAATTATATCTTGCAATGTGTTATCCCAAGCATGTCCTAAGTGAAGTTTACCAGTTATATTTGGTGGCGGAATAACAATAGAAAAAGGTTTGGCTTCTTTTTTAAGTCCAGCTTTAAAATAACCTTTATTTACCCAGTTATCATACATTTTATCTTCAACTTCTTTAAAGTCATATTTTGTTTTTAATTTAGTCATAATTAAAATTCCTCTCAAAATCTTTTCTGGTTAATTCATAATAACAACTAAGATCACCATATTTTTTAAATTTTTCTAGTTGTTGATATTTAATAAATTTAAATCCTAGTTTTTCAATTACTCTTTTTGATTGTAGATTAAAATCAAAATGTCTACAAATAATTTTATCGGCATATAACTTATTAAATGCAAACTTTAAGACTTCATTAGCCGCTTCAACTACAATACCTAGTCCCCAATAACTTTGACTAATACAATAACCTAGTTCATAGACACTAAAAGGTTTATTTGGATCATCTTTATTTAAAGTTAGGTCAATTGTTCCAATCATTTTATGATCAGCACGATAAATTATTGCCCAACAATAATCGCTTTTACTCATCTCTTTTAAAATATAGATTGAAACTTCAATTGAAGCATGAGGATCCCAACCCGCCATGGGGCCGATGATTGGTGATTTAGCATATTCAAACATATCATGAGCATATTTTTTGTGTGGTTTTACTAAATTAAGCCGTTTTGTTTTGATTTTTTTCATATATATACCTTTCAAAAAAAGAAAGCGCCCTTAAGGAAAACCTAAGGACGCTATTAGCGCGGTACCACCTTAGTTCGAGAAAACTCGCAACTTATTTTGTTATAACGGTCCAACCGGGAATTATTACTACTATTTCACAATTCCGACTCCAAGGCTACCTTCATTATTTATTAATGAGATTTTCCACCAACCAATCTCTCTCTTAAAAGTAATAAATAATTACTCTTCCTCTTCTTAGTCTTTAATTAATTCTTTAACTTGATATAAAATACCGATAGTTCCTGCTCCACAATGACTTGAAATAACGCTGCCTGCAAAACCTTCATATAAATTTTCAAGTTTAACATTGTTTAATTCTAATTGTTCTTTCATATATAAAAAGCCTTTGTGGTTTAAAGAGTGGGTAATAAAGACATATTTTGTATCGACATTACCTTTATTATATTGTTCTAAAAAATCTTGAATTTGAACATCCATTCCTTTTTTAAATTTGCCTGCTGGTTTTTTATAAAGAACTAGTTCTCCGTCAATTGTTCTTAAAACTGGTCTAACTCTTAAAGCCGTTCCAAAGGTTGCTTGTAAGCCAGTCGCGCGGCCGCCTTTATAAAGGTATTCAAAGCCCTTTATTGTAAAATTACTAATAACATATTTGGCTTGTGGTTGAATAATTGCTTGAATTTCTTTAGCTGACTTTCCTTCATCTCTTAAATCACAAGCTTTAAACAATAAAATTGCTTCAGCTGAGGATAAGTTCATTGAATCAATTGGAAAAATTCGGTTTGGATATTCACCAGAAATTATATTAACTGATTTCATGGTTCCACTTAATTTATTGCCAATTCCACAAAATACGATATCATAGTCTTGGTCTAAATATGGTTTGATATATTCTAAAAACTCACCTGGAGAAGTTGCTTGAGTTGAAGGTAATGTACCTTTTTTCTCAACCATTTCGTAAAGTTGTTCAACTGTAATATCAATTGTGTCTCTAAATACTTCATCTCCAAAATGGACAAAAAGCGGAATCATATGAATATTTCTTTCATCTAACATTTCTTTTGATATGTCTACCGTCGAGTCTGTAAAAATCGCTACCTTTCTCATTTAAACTTAATCACTCCTATTTTAACTAATTATAAAATTATTTTATCACATATCAGGTTTTTTATTTTAATAATGTTTAATTTTGTTTTAGCGGAAATTGAAATCAATGGTAAATTGGGAAGTTTTTCTTCTATCAAACGCATTTTTTTAACTTTTTCACTAGCTTTTACTTTATCAGCCTTAGTTAGTAATATTTGAAACGGCAATTTATGAATTATTAAGTAATCTAGCATAGTTAAGTCGTCTTTTGTAGGACCAACCAAACTATCAATAAACAAGAAAATTAAGGTTATTCTTGATTTTAAACTTAGATAAGCATCCATCACTTTTAAAAATTCTTCTTGCATTGAAAAACTTCTTCTTGCATAACCATAACCAGGCGCATCGACTAAATAATAACTGTTATCGATTAAATAGTAATTTAAAGAAATTGTTTTTCCAGGTGTTTGACTTGTTTTCGCGAGACTTTTTCGATTTGTAAAAGCATTTATAAATGATGATTTTCCAACATTGCTTCGTCCAAGAAGTAATATTTCAGGTTTGTTATCAAGTGGTAAATACTTAACATCAAAAACACTTTTAATAAATTCGGCTTGCATATTATTTTAAAGCTTTTTCGAAAACTTCATCGATATTTTTAACCGTTGCAATTTTCAATTTCTTTTTAACTTCTGCTGGTATTTCATCTAAATCACGTTTATTTTCAATCGGAATTAAAATTAACTTTAATCCAGAGCGCAAGGCTGCTATCGCTTTTTCACGTAAGCCGCCAATTGGCAACACCCTACCTCTTAAAGTAATTTCACCAGTCATTCCAACGTCTTTTTTAACAAGTTTTTTAGTTACTGCCGAATAAATTGCGGTTGCAATAGTTATGCCTGCTGATGGACCATCTTTTGGTACAGCTCCTTCTGGAACGTGAATATGAAAGTCATTTTCAGTAAAGACGTTTGGGTCAATATTAAAATCTTCGGCTTTGGCTTTTATAAAAGATAGCGCAGTTTGAGCACTTTCTTTCATAACCGCTCCTAAATTTCCAGTTAAGACTAAAGCGCCTTTGCCTTTATAATAATTAACTTCAACTTGTAAAGTATCACCACCATAGGCAGTATAAGCAAGTCCAGTAACAGCACCAACTGAGTCTTCTTTGTCAGCTAAATTATGTAAGTATTTGTCTTTGCCAAGATATTCAAAAACGTTTGATTTAACAATTTCAATTTTTTCGATTTTTTCAATTAGAATCTTTTTAATGCTTTTTCGAATTAAAGATCCAATTAATCTATCTAACTCACGAACACCAGCTTCCCGAGTATAGTATTGAATTAAATGCATAATTGCTTCGTCAGTAATAGTAAATTGGCTTTCTGTTATGCCATGTTTTTCTAAATTTAATGGTAATAAATAAAGTCTAGCAATTTGAGCTTTTTCTTGCTCAGTATAAGAAGATAATTCAACAATTTCCATTCTATCTCTAAGTGGTCCGGGAATATTTTCTAAGTAATTTGCTGTGGTAATAAACAAAACCTTTGATAAATCATAAGGTTCTTCTAGATAGTGATCTGAAAAACGATAGTTTTGCTCAGGGTCTAAAACTTCTAGCATGGCTGAAGCGGGATCACCCTTATAATCTGAAGCCATTTTATCAATTTCATCTAATAAAAAGACTGGATTCATAGTTCCGGCATCTTTCATAGATTTTAAAATACGTCCTGGCATAGCACCGATATAAGTCCGTCGATGTCCACGTATTTCCGCTTCATCACGCACTCCACCTAAAGATTGTTTGACAAACTTTCTTTGTAACGCTTCTGCAATTGAAATCGCTAAACTGGTTTTCCCAACTCCTGGAGGACCAACCAAACAAAGAATTGTTTGTGGATTTTTCTTAGTCATTATTTGTACTGACAAATATTCAATAATACGATCTTTTACTTTTTCTAATCCATAATGATTGTGGTCAAGAATTTCTTTAACCATTTTTAAGTCAGTTCGGTCTTGACTTGTTTTATACCAAGGTATATCAACTAAAAAATCAAGATAAGTTTTTATAATACCGGATTCTGCCATCATCGCTGAAGTTTGATTGTATCTAGTTAATTCATCAAGAGCTTTCTTTTCGGTATTTTCAGGCATCTTGGCTTCATAAATCTTTTTCCTTAATTCTTCAACTTCTTCTTCTTTTCTAGCTTTATCACCAAGTTCATTTTGAATAACTTTCATTTTTTCACGAAGATAGTATTCTTTTTGTGATTCATCGATTGATTTTCTTACTTCCTCATTAATTTTATTTTCTAAATCAATAATCATTTTTTGTTTAGAAATATCTTCTAAGATATATTTGAATCTTTGATTTAAATATGGTTCTTCAAGATAACGATATTTATCCATTTCATTAATTTTTAAATTAAATGCAATAATATCGGCTAATTTTTCTGGTGGGGTTTCTGTTTCAAGTTTTTCTAAAAGATGGGTGCCATCATTAGTAACATTTGGATCTTTAGTTATTTCGTTTATGACCATTTTAACTAAAGTCAAAGTTTCATCAACTTCACCATAAATTACATTAGCATCACGATAATTTACTGAGAAAAAGCTAGTTTCCTCATTAAAACTAACAATTTCAACCCGATTAATAATACTAAATTTAACTTTATAATTATCATTAGGTATTTTTATTTTCATTGTCATCCTGGCAACAACCGCATATCTTTCAATATCTTCGGCAGTTGGCTCATTAATTAAAGGATTTTTTTGAACCATTAAAACAACGAATTTACCATAGTTTTTTTCAGCTTCTTCTAAAGCTTTAATTGACATTTCGCGTCCTACTTCAATTCGAAAATCATTGTTTGGTATCGGAACTACGCCTCTTACGGCTAATGCAGGTAACACTCTTGTTTCAGTCACGATAAACCCCTCCTTTGATTAAGATTTTTTTTCAATTAATTTGCTGTTATCATAAA